>CAZVKP010000411.1:0-3748 GCA_964627635.1 uncultured Calditrichaceae bacterium
CTCTGGGTGCGGTAGAAACTGTTCCCTGGATGTTTCAAAAGAATGTTGTTCCGCTGGTGAGGCAATTAAAAGATGATGGGATTCAAATTGTGGTAATGGAACATACCACCGAAAGTAAGCCTTTTCATGAAATCAGATACCACTTCCCTTCCTGTCTGATAGTCGGGAATGAAGTGTGGGGAGTGAAGAATGAAATTGTGAATCTGGCAGATGAGACGATCGAAATACCCATGTTTGGCAGCAAACAATCCCTAAATGTAACTATTGCCTTTGGCATTGCAATTTATGAGATGTTATTTCAATATTTACATTCCCGGAACACCTCTTTCCGTTGAAAAATATGGCAAATCAAAAGAATTTGCTTCTTATTCTATTAAATTATATATTTATAATAATTTATAGATTTTGAGAGTATAAACGATGGCAGTGATTGTTTATTTGCTGGAAGCCGATATAGATCGTGCTAAACAAATTGTGGATACTTTTTTGCAGAGCGGATACCAGGTGGAGCCGGTATCTGAGTTGGAAGAATTATCGGATTTTATTCAAAAGAAAGTGCCCGATGCTGTTTATTTAGGCTATCCATGGATTCAAAACAAAATGAATCAACTGGCGTTTTTAAAGCCACATTTCTCAATTGTTTATGGGGAAGATATTGACATTGACCTAAAAATTCAGCTCTATAAAATAGGTATTAGCCGGGTTGTATCGTGGGAAAATGGGGCACAGTATTTATTAGAAATGCTCAGACTATTTAACTATCGTCAAAAAGAATTAAAGCCTCATATTCAGAAAAATATCACCCGTGGAGATATGCGGGAATTTCGATTGAAGGATATGTTACTATCCAATGTTCCGGAAAAACGTAACTTTATTATTAAAATAAGCGATAGACAATGGTCTGCCAAACTCCGTATTTATCAGGGGGAAATTATTGAGGCATTGTGTCCGGGAAAAGAAGGGATTGAAGCAGCCTTAACCATATTACAGCACAATTCCGGAACATTTAGGTTGCAGTCTTACCAGAAACCGGAAGAGGTTTCAACCAGTGATGCTTCCACTTACGCAGTCCTTTTGGAATCTGATATTGAAGCACAATATTACCAGGAATTTATTGATCAACTGGGTATAATCAATCCAATATTCAGTCTTTCTCAAAAACATAATCTTGATTCCCTATCCGATGATGAAAAGTCTTTGATTGAAGTGGTTAAAAAGCACAAGAATTTAGATGAAATTTTACAAAATTGTTCTTTCGGACTTCTTAAAACAATCCGTATAATAGATAATTTATACCAGCGTGGTGTTATTACTGTTGATCTGGAAGAAGTCAACTTAACCCGCTTTACCGAACAGGATATTAATTATATTCAAGAAAATATTTTTGGTCCCCAAAGAAATGAGGGACGACTAATTGTTCTTGGATTTCCCGGTTCCGGGAGAGGCGAAATTATTCAAACCCTCGCTAATACCCATCAAAGTGAGATTAAAAATATACAGGATTTTGATTTTACCAAAATACAAATAAATGGTAAATTGAAGCTAAATGTTTTTGGTATTTCGGTGGATACACATTTTCAACCGGTATTAAAAAAATTATCTTCGGATATGTTGGCCTGTATTTTTCTTATCGATTATACACAACCGGATAAATATGAGTATGCAAATTATCTCGTTCAGCAATTCTTGTCGAATTATAAAGTTCCGCTTGTCATTGGTGTGACTAATATACAACAAAATCCGACTCATTGTTTAGGCGAGGTGAGAGAGAAATTAGAAATACCCAGAAAAGTAAGAGTGTTACCTCTGAACCCGGAGGATTTTCATCAAATACGGCAATTATTATATGCATTAAAGAAATAACCAATTGATAAGAGCATCGGATTAAAAGATGATAGATATTCTGATTTTATTATTAGATGAACAGTACGAAGAAGAAATTTTTAAGGCATTAAGCGAAAAAGACTTTATTTATCATAAAGCGACAACTACTAACGAAGTGGTAGAAATATGCAGGACAGAATTTATTGATTTAATTTTGTGCTGGCCGGCAACTCAAGATGTCATTTCGAATTTACTGACTGTTTTGAATATTAATCAATTGAGTCATGTTCCGGTAATTCCTGTGCTTCCCCAAAAAGAGGATATCATGTCTATGATGCAACAACCGGTGGCTGATGTGATCTCGATTCCATTACCGAAGGCCGAATTCTATGCTATTCTCCACCAGGTGTTAGAAAGTTTTAAAGGAGATACAAAAGCTTCAACTGCTCAAAACTGGGATGGTAGTCTTGCTGAATTTAGTTTAATTGAATTAATTCAGATGATAGAAGCAAGCCAAAAGGACGCCATCCTGACCATATCATATAAGGATCAACTCGGACAGCTATATTTCCATAATGGAAAGGTAATACGGGCTTCTTTACGTAACCTGAATTCAATGGATGCATTGAATAAATTGTTGATTTTGAAAAATGCATATTTTCATATTGAATTTACCAGGGTGGATTTATCCGACAGCATTGAATTAACAAATCAGGAATTACTCTCTGAACTCTCTCAAAATTTGGAAGAACAGCAGAAATATTTAAATGTGATACCTGATAATGATGAGGATATTATCACACTGAAATATCCCCAGAAACAGGTCTTAAATAGTGTTCAAACTGATCTTTTAAAAAAGTGTGAAGATGGGGCGAACTTGTTTGATTTATTAGTTGAATTAAATCAAAATAATATTTCCATACTTCAAAGTTTGGAGAAATTGTTTCAAGATGGTTATTTGGTGCTCAGACAGGATTACGATTTAATAACCCGTCAGAGTGAAGAAAAAAAAGGAGTTGGGGGAATGTTTAAAAGACTCTTCAAAAAAGAAAAGAAACCCGAGGTTCCGGTAAAGCTGCCTGTAAGAGCCGAAAGAAAATCGGAGGAACTGACTTCGAGTCTTCGTCATGAGCCGCCAGCAGTGGATGAAGAAAATATTCAAAAAATACAACTATATTTGAAGGAACTCTGAATAATGCAGATTGTAGAAACTCTGGTTTTTGAAACACAGAATGGATTGTTTGAAAAATTGAGTAATCCGCTTCCCCTCACATCTTTGGGGGGGACTGATATACCGACGTATCGATTAGAGGTTGATCCGGAACTTGTTATTTTTATTTACCTGATTGAAAAAAATAAGTCTAATGGAGAACAATTTTTAGCCAATTTAATGCCCTATATAAAAACAACTGTTATTCTGACCAGGAATACGGAATTGGAGTCGTTGGAATTACCCGCTTTTTTGCTGAAACATTTAAATGATTTTGAGGAACGAGCACCTATTACTTTAGCCCTTGTAAATAAAGGGGAGGGGAATGGGCGTGCTGAGTATCTAAGGGAACATGGTTTTTATCTGGCAGAAAGAAGCCGCTTAGTTTTGTTAGATGAGGATGACAAAGAGAATAGGATTCAAGTTTGGAAAATAGCATGGGGTGAATTACTGAGAGCCAGTTAGAAAATTGTATTGCACTGAAATTTGAATTCAAATATATTTTGACCCGTTTGCGCGGATGGCGGAATTGGCAGACGCGCTAGACTTAGGATCTAGTACCCGAGAGGGTGTGAGGGTTCGAGTCCCTCTCCGCGCACAAATTTTTTTATGACCTATCATGTTGCCAAATTTAACTTTCCTGATATTAAAAGTATTTTTTAGATGAAAAACATTTACCTTGTTTGGTAAAATATAAAAATTATTCAGAAATAG
>CAZVKP010000412.1:0-221 GCA_964627635.1 uncultured Calditrichaceae bacterium
GCAGACCGAGCAGCTCATGAACGTCTGCCGCATGCGCAGCACTCCCGTCATCATTTTTATCAACAAATTAGACCGGGAAGGCAAGGACCCGGTGGAATTGTTGGATGAACTGGAATCGAAACTTTCCATCAAAGTCCGGCCCTTAACATACCCGCTGGGTATGGGTTCCCGGTTCAGGGGGGTTTACAATATTTATAAGAGTTCTTTTGCGTTCTATAAAT
>CAZVKP010000412.1:231-3745 GCA_964627635.1 uncultured Calditrichaceae bacterium
GAAGAAATCAGCGTTATCGATGGTTTATCCGACCCCGGTCTTGATGAAGCTTTTGGTGCAGATGCCCGGAAGTTAAGGCGCGATGTTGAATTGATAGACGGTGTATATGAAGATTTTACTGTTGATGAATATTTGGGCGGCAGCCTGGCGCCGGTATTTTTTGGCAGCGCATTAAATAATTTCGGCATCAAAGAATTAATTGACACCTTTATTGAAATTGCCCCTTCACCCACGGTACGAGAAACGACCAACGGGGTTGTTAAACCGGAGGGTCAAAAATTCAGCGGCTTCGTTTTCAAAATTCACGCCAATTTAGACCCGAAACATCGAGACAGGATCGCCTTTTTGAGGGTTTGTTCCGGTAAATTTGAAAGGAACAAGTTTTATCACCATGTACGCCTGAACAAACCCCGGAAATTCAATAACCCGACTTCTTTTATGGCGCAAAGCAAGGCGACTCTCGAGGAAGCTTTCCCGGGCGATGTAATCGGTTTGTACGATTCCGGAATTTTCAATATCGGCGACACGCTCACCGAGGGGGAGAAATTTATGTTTAATGGCATTCCGCGGTTCTCCCCGGAAGTCTTTCGGGTTATTCGCAATACCGAGCCCTTCAAATCCAAGCAACTGGCAAAAGGTATTCAATATTTAACCGATGAAGGATTGGCGCAATTGTTTACCCAAAATTCAAGGAATAAAAAAGTGGTCGGCGTGGTGGGAGAACTCCAGTTCGATGTCTTAAAATACCGGCTGCTCAATGAATACGGCGCCCGGGTGGAATTTCTTCCCATGCCTTCATTCAAAGCTTTTTGGCTAAAATATGATTCCGGAAAAGATATAGATTATCTTGAAAAACTTTATTCGAATAGTCTTTACCGGGATAAGAATAACAATCTTGTTTTTATTGCGGAAACACAGTTTGCTTATAAGATGGCACTGGAAAAATGTCCCGGGGTAAAATTTCTCTCATCCGTTGAACATAATGATCTAACATTAGTATTGCAAAATGTAGCATGAGGAAGGAATGATGAACGAGCAGGATAAAAAACAAATTAAGGAAACAGTTATAAATAAAATCCGCGAACTTGAAGAAGACCTTAAAAGTCTTGAAGAGGCGGCAAAACCGGTTGCGCCCGACAACGCCTACGGAAGATTGTCCCGAATGGATGCCATAAATAACAAGGCAATTGTTGAAGCAGCTTTGGATGATAAACTAATTACTCTGCAGCATTATGAAAATGTCTTATCGAAAATTGATTCCGATAAATACGGTAAATGTATGAAATGCGGCAATGATATTCCGCTGCAACGGTTGATGATTATTCCCTATGCCGGTTTTTGTATGTCATGTACGGCAAAACGCAGGTAATAATGAATTGTAGATTATGTTTAAAGAGTAAACAAAGAAAAGTAGGCGGCGCCGATGAAAGAGATTATTATTTATGCCTGAATTGCCAACTGATCAGCGTATCGCCGGAGCATTTTCTTTCCGGCAGCGAAGAAAAAGAACGATACCTTTCCCACAACAACGGTATTGAACACCGGGGATATGTTGATTTCCTAAACAGGGCTGTTGAACCTGCCTTGCGTTTTTTAACCAAAGATATGCTGGGTCTGGATTACGGGTGCGGTTATGCGCCCACTTTAGCGACAATTCTCGCCAGGAAAGGGTATCGGTGTGAGAACTACGATCCATATTTCGTTAAAAATAATTTGAATAAACAATATGATTTTATCTTTTCCACTGAAGTCTTCGAGCATTTCTGCAATCCGCGGCGGGATATCGAGAATATTGCGAGCCTGTTGCAACCGCACGGAATCCTGGTTGTAATGACAGAGCGCTGGACCGGCTTCGAAAAATTCCGTAATTGGTATTATACCCGGGATCCTTCTCATGTGGTTTTTTATCATGATACCACTTTTGAGTACATTTGTAGTGAATTCGGTTTTCAAAAAATTGATGACGATGATCGGAGAGTATTACTGCTCAGAAAAATTCAGGAACTATGAATTACATAAAATTTTTTATCGACAATAAAAGACTCATTTCATTCGGTTTGTTACTGACCTTCTTTTCCAGTTTCGGGCAAACGTTTCTGCTATCTCTTTATGTGCCGAAAATCATCAATGACTTCCAGTTGTCGAACTCCTATTTCGGCGGGCTGTACGCCATTGCTACCGTGGGCAGTTCGTTTATACTGGTCTATGCCGGCAAACTTATCGACAAAACCAACCTGAGAAAGTATTCCCTCTATTCTGCTTTCTTATTAATGGTTTCCTGCCTGGTAATGGCTTTCTCGATGAATATTTTTATGATCTTTATGGGGCTGCTGGGTTTAAGATTTTCCGGCCAGGGGTTGTTAAGCCACATTTCCAATACCACCATTTCCAGGTACTTTGATAAAACCCGCGGAAAAGCGCTGAGTATAGCTTCTTTAGGTTACTCCGGCGGGGAAGGATTTTTTCCTATTGCGGTGAGTTTTGTCATTACTTACGCCGGATGGCGCAGTTCATTGATCACCAATTCTGCCGCAGTGGCAATGCTGTTAATTCCGTTTATTTGGATTTCGCTCCCCAAAAACATGGAAAAAAATTCTGAATCAGTTGGCCAGGAAGGGGCAAATGATTTTTCCCGGAGACTTCTCTTTAAAGATAAATGGTTTTATCTGCTCGCGCTTAACTCGGTTGTACTGCCTTTCCTGGTTACCGGATTCATTTTTTATCAATCCTCCCTGGCGGCGTTTAAAAATTGGGAAATTGAGTGGTTGTCTTTTTGTTTTCTGGGATTCGCAATCGGCAGAACGGTTTTCTCCTTATTGAGCGGTCAATGGATTGATAAATATTCTGCCCTAAAACTGCTTCCGCTGTACTTAATTCCCATGTTATCCGGCTTAATCATCTTATTGATGGCGGACCACATGTATGCCGCTCTTTTTTATCTCTTCTTAACCGGTGTTTCGATTGGTTCGGGAGCAACCATCAAAACGGCTGCAGTTGCTGAAATTTACGGAAGCGCAAACTTAGGGGCTATCAGAAGCATATTTTCTACATTAATGGTGCTGGGAACGGCATTAAGCCCGCTGCTTTTTGGTTTGCTGATTGATGCAGGGTTGGATTTTTTCTACTTTATCGTTTTCGGAATAGTTTTATTAGTCTCTGCCTCACTTCTGAGTATTCATTTTGTCACAAACTTTAAATTTGCCCCGGAGGGTCATTCTTAAAAAATATATTACGATTTTGCCAGCACTACTAAAACCGCGCTGGCTTAGTAGTCTATTTCATAAGTAATTGTAGGGTCACAAAAACTATGGGGATTTTCGTAAACTGGGCATTAAACTCTCCCCTTTCATCCCCCTCTCTTGTCAAGCTGAGCCCATTATCTCAGGGCGTCGTGCTGAGATATGATATTTTTCCCCGTTGGGGAAACTGCTGATAAGTTGATGTAAATTGAATCATTTACAGCAGGCAAATAATGCGGGAATGCTCCGAAGGAGCAACATAATTTAGCCAGGGG
>CAZVKP010000413.1:0-3686 GCA_964627635.1 uncultured Calditrichaceae bacterium
GGTTTGTTTTTCAAAGAAAAAGATGAAAATTAAACCAATGATCGACAACCCGGCAGCAAACCATGAATTTCCCGCGATTGAACTACCAAAAAGGGTTGCACCAATCAAGGGAACAAGAATCACCCGGAGCCCGATTATAAATCCTGCTTTAGCTGTGGTGGTATAAACCAAACCCCAATTGAGGGTTACATAAGCAAAGAAAAGTGCAAGTCCGATTAATGCACCTTGGGACCAAATCCGTTTAGGCACATTTTTAATTCGCTTTCTGAAAATGAATAGAAGCGGAATCAAAGATACGGCAAACCGATAGAACAGAAAAGTTAATGGACCAACCTCGCTCATACTCTCCCGTATAAGCGGATAGCCCCATCCCCACAGAAAGGGGACAAAAATTAAAGCGAATTCTGGTGATACATTTTTTTTTATAATTTACATCCTGCTTATTTGATGAAAGTGTTGAGCGAACCTAATTTAATGGGAGAATATAACGAACTGATCATTCAGATAAAATCAAATTTTCGTGAAGCAACATTAAAATTTTTGATAAGAATTCGTGTATTTGAGATAAGAAGGCAATTCGCCCCAAAAATCCATCAAACAAGATGAATGGCTAAGTTTAAAATTTTCGCAATTTAATTATCAATTACTTAAAAATCCAACATATAGATTTGCTATAATCATTCGGTTATCTTTTTCAATTTTTGCGTAACTTCCGCATTGCTATTTCGTTTGTTTATCGGTAAAATTCAAAAAAAGCAGGAGATCGATTAATGAAAACCGTTACCTTCAAGTCCGGCCTGAATAGACGTGAATTCTGTAAAATTTTTTCTGCGGGAAGCGTTGCTGCAAGCTTATCACCAATGATGATCAAATCCCTGTGTGCGCAGGAAAACTCAAAAACTGAAAAACCAGTTACCAATATTAACGATGCGCTAAGCATTCCGCGGAACCGGAATTCCATGCCCGGTAAATATCCGGGTCAAGTAAGTGAAATCTTCCATAGTAAATCTGTGGTTAATAACAAACCGGATTTTTCCACCGTATCCAAAATGCTGGAAACCGGCATGAGGGAGCTTACCGGTGAATCATCGATAAATAAAGCCTGGTTGCAATTTGTGAGTCCGGAAGATATTATCGGACTCAAAGTCAACCCGGTCGCAGGGAAATTGTTATCCACCAGTCTGGAAATTACTCAGACAGTGATTCAACAATTGGAAAATGCGGGTATTCCCCGCAAAAACATAGTGATATGGGATCGTCGTGAATTTCAATTGCACGAAGTCGGTTTCACTGATAAGAACTTCCCTGGAATCGAAATTGTGGGGACCGAACGACAGGACCAGGAAGGCTCATTTTACGATAAAAATGGTCAACTTTACAGTACAGATATGATTGACAGGGACAGGTATTACTGGGCAGACTGCCAGATGGAATATGACAAAGAAACTTTGCCATACATGGTTAATGAAGGGAAATATTCTTATTTTACAAAAATCGCTGCTCAGAGAGTCTCAAAAATCATCAACATTCCCATTCTGAAAAATGCCGGTTCCTCTGTAACATTATGCTTGAAAAATTTAGCTTACGGCACCATTACCAATACCGCGCGCCTTCATAAACAACTGTGGGCAGAAACCTGTGCACAAGTGCCCTGCTTCACACCACTACGAGATAAAGTGGTGTTGAACATTGTGGATGGAATCCGAGGTTGTTATGATGGCGGCCCCGGCGCGAAGCCTCAATTTTTTACCAATTACCAGACTTTATTAGTCGGAACAGACCCGGTGGCAGTGGACCGCATGGGCTATGAGATTGTCCTGAAAAAGCGTTTGGAAGAAAAAATCCAAAAAGAGGAATCTCCAAAGGCATTGCGTTTCATGGAAATGGCGCAGGAATACCAATTAGGTGTTGCGGATAAGAACCGGATACAGCACCAGCGAATCGTATTGGGTTAAGTGTGATTAATGGTAATGTTTTGTTTCAAAATTTTGAAATATTTCTCACCATGCTTAAAAATGGCAACAATTAAATTTCGAAAAAAATGATATGGGTATTAATAAAATTTCATCCAAACATAAATCAAAGAAGAAGATGTCGAAAAAATACACTATATCAATTATTTTAACCATTTGCCTATTTAGTTTATTACCGGGGCAAGAAACCAATTTCCCACAACTCAAATCCGGCGATCTATCGAATTGGGAAATTGTCGATACCCGCAGTTTTGTCGAAAAAGAACTCTACGGTCATATAAACGGCGGCGCTGAGGTCTACCATGAATATGGTTTCAAAAAGCTTGTTGTCCAGGAAATAAGTAATGGAAATGTTGAATTCACTTTAGAAATTTATCAAATGAAAAATCCGTTGGCAGCATTTGGAATATATTCCATTTCACATCGGGATTGTCCCTCAGTTGCCGGACTTCCACGGTTCAGTTGTCAAAATCAATTCCAGTTACAAACCATTAAGGGGCGTTATTATCTTAGCATTACAAATTATGTTGGAAATGAGCAGCTTCAAAAGCTCAGTAATCAAATTGGCAAGATTATACTCACCAAGATTGAAGATAAGAATTTTCAAATTCCCGCAATTTATAACGGAGAAATGTTGGAGAATCAACTCAACAATTTAAAATTTATCCGGGGAAATCTGGGCGTACAAAACGGGATCCCTGATTGGTATAACTTTTTTGCCGACGTTTCTTTCAACCATTTTTATGTACTTCCATTTCACCAGGATAAATTAACCGCCCATATTTCCTGGATTGAATTTCAGTCCCAAAGTGAGGTGCAAAACTTCTCAAAAAAGTTTAATTTAAATATTAAAAAATCAGACTGGCAAAGGTATAAATCAAACAATATTTATGCAATCTATGGTAATCATAAAACGCAAATGTTATTTGTGGAAACATCGCTTGTTAATGATACAATTTTAAAACTCCTTAATCATTTAGAAAATCAACTAAACCAATTTCAAAATTAAAAAGGAGCAATGTAATGAGTTCCTCTACCAATACCAGTTCATTCTTTTGGGGAATTTTACTTATTCTTCTGGGAATTCTCTTTATCCTGCAGAATATGGGGCATTTGGATGTTGGCGATATTTTAAGCAAATACTGGCCATTAATACTTATAGCCATCGGCATTAAAATTATTTTAGATCAAAGGAAGTTTCATAAATCCACAAGCACTTCGCATCATCAGTTTGACGCTACAGATGCCGGAACTCCTCCAGGTGCTGAATCAGCAGGAAGCAATATTCAATCTTCCGGAACCATCAGTTCCCGCAGTAATCTCTTTGGGGATGTCAAATTAAAATTCGACGACCAGACCATAAACAAGTTCTCTGTGAACAACTTGTTTGGTGATATTGACCTGGATTACGGAAAGGCAAAATTTAAAGATGCCTCAAATCTACATATCAGTGGTGTATTCGGGGATGTGGATATCTGTTTGCCTCAAAATATTTCTGTTGAAGTTCGTGCCAGTTGTATTGCCGGAGACCTACGTATTTTTGAAGAAAGACAGGATGGTCTATTTAAAAATATTCATTATTCTTCTCCCACATCAAAAGAAGATCATCCCATTGTTCATATTAATATCTCAATTGTTTTTGGAGATATTCGCGTACACCATTAACATCATGACTCGATCTTTCATAAACTTAAATTCATTAGTTTTACTCTT
>CAZVKP010000414.1:0-3671 GCA_964627635.1 uncultured Calditrichaceae bacterium
ACAAATCAAAGTTAAATATTTATAAGCCCTATGGAGTTAATGGTAGAATCATTAAGAATTAATAGCGGGGTAAAATTAAATGAAACGTGAATTTCCCTGTTCTAGGTTAAACAAGACCGGGCATTCTCCCGGTCTTGTTTAAGATAAATGAAAATAAAGAATTACAAATGTTTTTGTAATTCTTTCACCTTATCGGTTTTTTCCCAGGTAAAATCTTTGTCATTACGACCAAAATGACCGAATGCTGCCGTTTTAGTATAAATGGGGCGTAACAAGTCCAAAGAATTGATCATTCCCGCCGGTGTGAAATTAAATACTTTTTGGACGATTTCAACAATTTTTTCATCCGGAATTTTTCCGGTGCCAAATGTCTCTATCATCAGACTCACCGGTTTATCGATGCCAATTGCGTAGGCAACTTGAATTCCGCATCGCTCTGCTAAGCCCGCTTTTACAATGTTTTTTGCAACATAACGTGCATAATACGAGGCAGACCTGTCTACCTTGGTGGGGTCTTTTCCACTAAAACATCCGCCTCCACTAAAATATGCCCCGCCATAGGTATCCACAATGGTCTTTCTGCCGGTCAAGCCGGTATCTGCTTTAGGGCCTCCGGTTACAAAGCGTCCGGTGGGATTAATAAAATATTCAATATTGGAATCTCTCAAGTCTTCAGGAATTATCTTTTCAACGATTTCTTTGATAATATCATTTTTCAAATCATCCATAGAAATATCAGGTTCATGATTCGCAGAAATCACTACTTTTTCCACCGCCACCGGTTTCTGATCTTCATATCTTACCGTTACCTGAGACTTGCCGTCCGGCCTGAGGTAAGGCAGTACCTTTTTTCGGCGCACCTCACTTATTCGCATCACAAGTTTATGGGCGAGGGTTATTGCCAGGGGCATGAGTTCCGGTGTTTCATTGGATGCATAACCAAACATCATTCCCTGATCGCCAGCGCCGGCCCGATCCACACCGATGGCAATATCTTGAGATTGCTGGTTAATATTTGTAAGAACTGCGCAGGTCTCATAATCAAATCCATAATGGGGATTAGTATAACCAATTTCTTTCACAATATTTCTTACCACTTCGGGAATATCTACATAGGTTTCACAGCTTATTTCACCTCCCACAAATACCAATCCATTGCTCACAAAAGTTTCACATGCCACTCTTCCAAATGGATCTTTTTGAACAATAGCGTCTAATATGGAATCCGATACCTGATCTGCAATTTTATCCGGGTGACCTTCGGTAACCGATTCCGATGAGAATGAGTAACTATTCATAAAACACCTCTTTTTTAAATAAATCTTTTATTTGATCTCACTCAATTGTTCTTTAAGCATTTGAATACTATCAATTTTTATCGGATCTTTGCCGTAAAGCAAGGCTAAATAGTAACTTACCCAATCCCCGGTGTATATCTGGGTAAACATCCGCGCCAGCGGGCTTTTACCCTCTCCAAAAACTTCCACGATCGGACAGTCACATTTTCGTAAAATATTGCGGGTAATTTCCAGTCTCTTTTTATTCCGCGGAGATTCCTGGTCGTCCCGCAAAAGAATAAGTGCGAAATTTGAAATTAGTTCTTTCGGTGCTTCCCACCCCATAATTTCATTGTGGTTGAGTTCAGGGAATAAATTGGTAAATGCTAAGGTTTTGGAATTTTCGTTGAGCTGATTTCTCCAGCGAATAACTACCGGAGAAAGCAGCTCGGAGGCTGTGTAAATTATAGGGACCTTATTATAAATTTTTTGCCCGATGTAGTTACAGAAATTATGACTTTGGCTCTTTACAGGTTCATGCCGTCTGCACATTTCTTCCAAAAGATGTATGGTTTCATCAATGTCCTTAGAATTGACTTGTATAAAATTCAACGCTTGCAGTGTATGGAGTATCGAAAAGAACATATATCCGAGTGCTTGGCGGGGGGGGAACCCTCCCGGAATTTTTATGAATGGTTGATTGTTCTGTTTTGCTATCTCTTCAATTTTCCCGCCACTTGCTACCGTAATGAGACTTGCATTTCGTTCTATTGCATCCTGCATTGAATTTAAAGTCTCTTCTGTATTGCCGGAATAACTGCAGGCCAAGACCAGCGTTTTTGATCCGACAAAGTTGGGTAGGGTATAATTTCTGTTTATAATAAATGGAATTTTTATCTGATCTCTTAGATAAGCCGCCAACAAATCGCCGGCAATTGCCGAGCCGCCCATCCCAGTGAGAATAATTTGGTTAAATTTTTGTGGAATGTTTTGAAACGAAACGTCTTTTACCAGATTCGGTGCTTCTGAAATTTGTTTAGGTAAATGGCAGATAAATTCGAAGAAATTTGAATGATCGACGGTGTGCATATTTTCCTCCTGAAAATTATTATGATTTTTTATGGTAAATAGAACTGAATTTATTTAAAGAGCGATGAAATGAAAGCAGATTCTGGTAAGGTCGATAAACCACAGGCTATTTGTCGTCCGAGGTAATATGGTTATTGGTGTTGTTTGAAGACACTGTAAAAAGAGAGCTGTAAAAATCTTCGCAATTTTTTTGCACATCGGTTGCAGTGTGAACGTTTTTTACGGATTGGTATAAATCTTCGCATTCAGTTACAGATATATTCCGGATCAGATTTTTAATTTCGGGAATAACAATATGGCCTGCACTAAGGTGTTCCAAACCCATTCCAATTAAGAGTGGCACCGCAACCGGGTCTCCTGCCATCTCACCACACATACTCACCGGTTTATTCCACTGCTTTCCGACATCGATAACATGTTTTATTAAAACTAAGAGAGAGGGATGAAAATGGTTGTAGAGATGAGAGATTTTCTCATTTGCCCGATCCACCGCCAGTGTATATTGAACCAAGTCGTTAGTTCCGATACTGAAGAAATCTACTTCCATTGCGAATTCGGCTGCCAATATCGCCGCGGATGGAATTTCTACCATCATACCAATTTTTATATCAGGATTAAACTCTTTTTTCTCAGACTTCAGCTTTTCTTTAGCTTCTTCTAAGACTATTTTGAATTGTCTTATTTCCTCAAGAGAGCTGACCATTGGCAGCAAAATTTGGACATTTTTATGGACATTGGCTCTGAGGATAGCCTTTAATTGAGGTAAAAATATTTCTTTATGATCCAGACAAAACCGAATTGCCCGCCAGCCTAAAAATGGATTTCGTTCCGGGATGCCTACCAGATCCGGGAGTATTTTATCTCCACCGACATCGAGGGTTCTGATAACAACATCGTTTGGCTTAATGGCTTCTGCCACTTGAATGTATTTTTGGGTTTGTTCCTCTTCCGTTGGTATTCCATTTTCACCCAGGAATAACCCCTCGGTCCGGTATAATCCGATGCCTTCCGCCCCGGAATTTATGACGTTATCCAGTTCCTCAATAAATTCTATGTTTGCAAGTACTTCAATTTGCTTCTTATCCTCAGTGGTTGCCGACTGATGTGCTTTCTTTAAAAGGTCCTTTTCAATTACTAAGAATTTTTGCTGTTTTTTCTGATAAAATTCGGTTGATTGTTGACCGGGATTGATGGTGATGGTTCCTTCATTGCCATCTAAGATTATTTGATCCCCGGTCTTCACTAAATTTGTTATATATTTTGTTCCCACAACTGCCGGTACTCCCAATGAGCGAGCAATTATGG
>CAZVKP010000415.1:0-3656 GCA_964627635.1 uncultured Calditrichaceae bacterium
AATCCCGGTGTTTAATAGAAAAGAAGTGCTTCAGAGGAACTGTTTCAACAGTTTTTTAAAAACTTTCGTTGCAGTATTAGGAACCCGAAATTTAACCTTTCGTATTCATTGAATAAGAATAGAGGTTTGGAGGAAGCGAGAAATAAAATAGAAATCTAAAGCACTTTTTATGATGCTGGTTCAACGGCATCGAATGCAAGCCTGGATAAGTATGAAAAAAAATCAAAAAATGGTAACGCTAAGTTCGAAAATGCTGGAGATGTTGGCGGAAAAACAAATGGTATTTAGAGTGTTGACGAGAATAAGTTATTAGAACTCACAATTCGGGATTTCAATTTGACTTACTCGACAGAACCAAGACTGAGAGAGATGAAAATAATTCGTCCGGCGGAAATACCAGAATTATTCAAAATTATTTATATCGGATTTAAACCTTAAATTTGGGTTTATAATCCATTTTTTATTTTGCTTTTGTAGCGGATAAGTTTTCCCTTAATCATTCATAAAATCGTATGTTTTTTATGCCTTGATTTAAGTTACAATTTTAAAGAAATTTAACGCCTTTTGGTTAGGTAATATGTGTAGGTTTAGTCTTTCATTTTGAATGGACAAATAGGCGACTTTGAGCAACAAAGTAATTACTTTATGGAAAAGACGAATAAAAATCCACTGGTTTCAATAATTACAGTTAACTACAATGGTCTTAACCACTTAAAATTATTATTCGAGTCTTTTCGAAGGGTGAAATATGCACCTCTTGAAATAATATTAGTGGACAATGCATCGAATGATGAGAGTGTAGCATTTACAAGAAAATACTTTCCTGAAATTGTGGTTCTGGATTTAGACCAAAATTATATGTTTGCACGGGCGAATAACGAAGGGATAAAAAAAGCCCGGGGTGAAATCTGTTGTTTGATTAACAACGATGTTGTAGTCGATCCGAATTTTATTGAACCTGTTGTGAAGGCATTCTCGAAGAACGACCAATTAGGAATCTGTCAATCCAAAGTTCTTGATTTAAAGCATCCCAATTGTTTTGAATACGCAGGTGCAGCAGGTGGCTTTATAGATAGATACGGGTATCCGTTTATGCGTGGTCGTATATTCTTTACAACGGAACATGATGAGGGTCAATACGATCAGGACTTGGAAATTTTTTGGGCCAGTGGAGCGTGTTTTTTTATAAGAAAATCGGTATTAGCGGAATCGGGGTATTTGGATGAAGATTTTATTCTCCACATGGAAGAAATAGATTTATGCTGGCGCATTCACCTTATGGGCTGGCATATCCGAACGGTCACTGCTTCCAAAATATGGCACCAGGGTGGGGGAACTTTGTCTGCGGAAAATCCCCGGAAAGTCTATTGGAACTATCGAAACAACATTTTTCTTTTGGTAAAGAATTTATCCTTTCTTAATTTAATTAAATTATGGGCAGCGCGGATTTTTCTCGATAGTGCTGCTTTGTTTGCTGAAATTGGAAAAGGTAAACCGAAAAATAGCCTTGCAATTATTCAGGCATATTTTTGGATCTTATTTCATTTTTTACTGGTTTGGAGAAAACGCCAGGATGTGCAAAAAAGACGAAAGATAAACGATTCTCAAATATGGAATTTGATGTATCCGGGAAGTATTGTATGGGAATATTTTGTCCGGGCCAGAAAAAAGTTCTCAGAATTAAAATATGTGGATCAACTGGTCAAAAATGCTGAACAGTGGTAGAATAAAAAAGGAGTCAGTTTTATAATGAAGGAAAAATCTTTAAATCGAATATTCGCCTCTATTGTATTTCTATTTAGCTTAATCGTTTTTTATTTAACCATTTCACCCACCGTGTCGTTTTGGGATTGCGGAGAATTTATTGCCTGTTCTTTCAAAATGGCAGTTCCCCATCCGCCCGGCGCGCCTTTGTATTTACTGGTGGGAAGAATATTTACTATGGTCCCGATATTTGAAGATATCGCTAAACGCATGAACTTTATTTCCACGTTGTCAAGTGCTTTTACGGTAATGTTCCTCTATTTAATTATTGTTATCATGATAAAACAATATATGAAGGATAAATTGGAAGGTTTTTCAAAATTTGTCCCATTTATTGGTGGCGCTATCGGTGCATTGACATTTGCTTTTACCACCAGTTTCTGGTTTAATGCTGTTGAGTCAGAAGTTTATGCACCATCCATGTTATTCACCTCTATGGTGGTTTGGTTCATTATGTTCTGGAGTGAGAAGTCGGAAGATATCGGGAATGAAAAATATCTTTTGATAATTATGTATTTGGTGGGGCTGGCAATAGGCGTGCATTTGCTTAATGTGCTGGCACTTCCAATGGTATTTATGATTATATATTTTAAAAAATATCCTATCAATACCACTACTTTTGGCTACTTAATTTTAGTTGGCATATTGTTAACTGGTATGATTTATCCGGGTCTCGTTCAGGGAATTCCCGAAATTGCGGATGCAGTTGGTTTTTTCGGATTATTTGTCATTTTGGCGGCAATGATTATTTTAATGGCTTATGCTATTCAGAATCGTAAAAGAATGCTTTCTTTGTTAGTGACTTCCGTATTGCTGATTTGTATCGGTTACTCCACTTACCTGATGATTTATATCCGTTCCAATTTAGATCCGAATATAGATGAAAATAATCCCGAAACTACTGAAAAGTTTATCAGCTATATGCAGCGTGAACAATATGGTGAACATACTTTAGACCGCGCTACGGCATTGCAGAATTCGGCGAATCGTGACCAATATACAGGTACCTGGGATTTCTTTTGGAATTACCAGGTCAAAAAAATGTATGTTCGCTATTTTCTCTGGAATTTCATGGGCGAGGATGATAATTCAAGCGGATTTAGTTTAACCAAGTTCTTTGCAATCCCATTTTTATTGGGGTTGCTTGGTGCTTATTACCATTTCAGACGAGATTGGAAATATGCTTTGGCGGTTTTTGTTTTATTTTTTATGACGGGATTAGCCATTGTTCTTTATCTCAATCAGCCTGATCCTCAACCACGTGAGAGGGACTACAGTTATGTCGGCTCGTTTTTCGCATTTTCTATTTGGATCGGAATCGGTGCCGCAGCGATTGTTGAATGGTTTGCCGATCAGACAAAGAATTCGGCTACCGGAAAATTGGTTCCCTTATCCATCGCTGGTGCGCTGTTTCTGGTTTCGCCTGTTCAGGTATTGGTGAAAAATTACGATACTCACGACCGCAGTGGTAATTATGTTGCATGGGATTATTCCTATAACATGCTGGTATCCAGTGAAAAAAACGGAATTCTTTATACTAACGGAGATAATGACACCTTTCCACTGTGGTATTTGCAGGAAGTGGAGAATATTCGTACAGACGTTAGGGTTGCAAACTTGAGTTTGTTGAACACCAACTGGTATATTCAGCAACTTAAACATAAGCAACCAGAAGTGCCCATTTCATTAGCAGATGCTCAGATCGAGGAAATTAGGCCTCAACCCTGGCCGGAAAAAAGAACAATAGAAATAAAAGTTCCTCAAAATCAATTGCAGGAAGAATGGCAGGAATTTGAAAATACAGTTGAAATTGGCACCGCTCAACCACAACAAGTCATGAGATTTGATCTCGGACCCAAATTGGCTGGACGCTATCTCCGGGTACAGGATTT
>CAZVKP010000416.1:0-3644 GCA_964627635.1 uncultured Calditrichaceae bacterium
ATCAAATAACTTGTCAAGCCTTTTTGCAAAATGAAATACAAATTTTGATTGTGCTCCTGCCCGCTTAAATGTATTCTATTGATTGATTTGATTATTTTAGGTGAATTTTCAGATACTACTAAAATTTTCTGTTGTTGATTTTTTTAACTTTGCTCATTTAATTATACTTTGTGTAATGAATAACAAAAATAAAACAGAATAGTAGAGGAGATTTTATGAAATTCAATTCTATTATATTGGTGGTGGTCTGCTGTCTTACGGCTGCAACATTTAATGCCCTTTTGGCGCAACAACCCAAAAGGGATGTGGGACATTTTGAAGAATATAAAAATGAATTTTACGACAGTATTAAAACTGAGAGTGACCGCTATTTAGAAGAGGCTGAAGAGCCACGCGAGAAATTCACGATGGATTTCAGTGGGTACGATTTACCGGAATCCACCAAAGAATTTACTCAATATTGGCATAATGCTCCGATTTCACAGGGATGGTCCGGCATGTGTTGGTGTTTTGCTGCGACCTCCTTTTTTGAATCTGAAGTTTACCGGTTGACTGGACAAAAAATTAAATTATCCGAGCTTTATACGGTTTATCACGAATATGTGGAAAAAGCCCGGCGATTTATCCGGGAGCGGGGTAATTCGGAATTTGGACAAGGTTCTGAAACAAATGCTGTGCCCAATATTTGGAAAAAATATGGAATAGTCCCAGCAGGTGCCTACACGGGATTGAATCCCGATCAAAAATTTCACGATCACCGTGCGATGTTTGAAGAAATGGAAAATTATTTAAATTCACTAAAAGAAAGTAATGCATGGAATGAAGAAATCGGACTATCCACCATAAAATCGATACTAAATCATTATATCGGCGAACCTCCTTCGGTGATCTCAGTAGATGGAAAAAAAATGACACCTAAAGAATATCTGAAAGAAGTGGTCAAACTAAACCTGGATGATTATGTGGATATTATGTCGCTAAAAGAAAAACCGTATTACAAACAAGTGGAATACGATGTTCCCGATAACTGGTGGAATAGTGATAATTATTATAATCTTCCATTGGATGAATTTATGAGAGCGCTTAAAAAGACCGTCAGAGATGGTTACACTATCGCCATTGGCGGGGATGTCTCCGAACCCGGTTATAATTCGCACCAAGAAGTGGCAATGGTACCGTCATTTGATATCCCTTCCGCTTATATCGATGAGAATTCGCGTCAGTACCGGTTTAATGAAGAAGTAACCACCGATGACCATGCCATACATTTGGTTGGTTACCAGGAAAGAAATGGAACTGATTGGTATCTAATAAAGGATTCCGGTAGTGGCTCCAGAAATGGTACAAATCCCGGTTACTATTTTTATCATGAAGATTATATTAAGTTGAAAATCATGAATTTGATGTTACACAAATCTGCCGTGAAAGAAATATTGAGCAGATTTAATAAGTAAATATACCGTAAATTTTGAGGAAAATTTTTCAATCATTCGTAAAATATTACTGTTTCCTCCACATTATGTACTGCGATACAACTGATTCCCCAATATTCATTTGGGGAGTCAGTCTTAATTGACGTGCCTGCGACAAACACATTTTTTCATTTTTAATGAATTTGTAACCTTTCCAAAATTTAATCATCTTAAAATAGATTTTATTCTGATGAAACAAATGACTGTAGTAATTGATTATAAAACTAAGGATGTAACTGAAAAAAAATGTCCCATTTGCAGCACACTGATGATATTTTATCCGGGATGTTGTGGAAATCTACCAGTTTGGCGCTGCACAAATTGTGGAATAATTCTAAAATGGCAAGAACCAAAAATTTTAGAAAGCGATCGTTATTTAATTTTAAAATAAAACCAAGGAGGATATAATTATATGAGTCAGCCAATCACACTCACAGATCAAAATTTTAAGCAAGAAGTACTGGAATCATCAAAACCGGTTCTGGTTGATTTTTGGGCACCCTGGTGTGCACCTTGCCGGATTGTTGCACCGGTTGTCGAAGAAATTGCAAATGAAAATGGCGATGAAATTAAGGTCGGAAAGTTGAATACGGATGAAAATCAACAGACCGCTATGGAATATAAAATTATGGGAATACCTACACTTGGAATTTTTGTTAACGGTCAAATGGTGGATCAGATTGTGGGCGCTGCCCCCAAAGCAAATATTGTTGAGAAATTACAATATTATGTTCAAGGTGCTTCATTAAAGAATTAAAAAAATTAGCTATATTGCAAAGTACGGGGATGAAATATCCCAATTCTTACTCGCTTGTTTTATTGTACTGTGAAAAACTATTACCGGAGGAATAAAATTCTCTTTGTTAAATGCAGTAGTGATAAAATTAATCTGAGATGAGAAGAATTTTTAATATTGGAATGAAGCAATTTATTGGCTTCCATTCTACAAATTTGGGGGGTATTTTAATTCATCATAAATTGAAAGGGCGATGCTGAAATCGCCCTTTTTCATTTTTAATTGTAAACAACTATTTATAAATTAGTAACCTTTTATTTGAATCGGGATAAACGATAGAGCATTAGAGGAGGTTTTTTAGCAAAATTTCTTTATTATCTTTGATTTTAAACAATAAAAATTATAAAGGGTGCAAATTGAAAAAAGAAATTCATTTCAAGACAAGTATTAATTTACTTCTGATTCTGTTATTGGCAGGAGTGTTTCTCATAAAATGTTCCTCACTCCGTAAAATGGCAAATATTCAAAAACCGGTGGTAAATTTGGAAAAAATTCGGATTAGTCACCTGGATTTTCAAAATCTTGGTCTTGATTTCGATTTAAATGTTGAGAATCCCAATGCCATCGGCGTAAGATTAACCGGTTACACTTATGAAGTTAATCTTGAACAACAGTCATTTTTAAAAGGTCAACAAGCCAAAGCCACTGAAATTAAGTCACAAGCAAATAGTACTGTAACTGTCCCGCTTTCATTGAATTTTAAAGATATTTATCAAACCTTTCAATCGTTAAAAGACAGGGACAGCGTAAATTATGAACTCAAGACTGATTTAAAATTTACTGTTCCCATAGCTGGTGAAATAGATGTTCCGTTCAATAAGAAAGGTAAAATACCCCTGTTAAAAATTCCTTCTATTACGGTTCAATCGCTGGATTTAAAAAAACTGGATTTAAACAATGCAGATTTGGAATTAAAATTGTCGGTTACCAATCCCAATAGCTTAGGATTCTCTATCGAGAATTTTACTTATCAATTCGATGTTGAAAACAGCAGATGGACAGAAGGAAAGCTTGAAAAATCCATCGAGCTAACCAAAAATCAGGAAACCAATATTAACCTTCCATTTAGTTTAAATTTATGGGAGGTAGGTCAATCTGTTTACCAAATGAGCAGATTAAATCAGGAAATTGCATACAATTTGAATGTGAATTTGGAACTGTCGAGTTCGATCGGTGATTTTACAAATATCAAACTACCCATTGAAAAATCCGGCACATTGCGAATTGATTGATATGAGAGGGGTCGGTTTTTCAATGGGCGTGCCATTTCCAATTCCTTATTGAGATTATGTTAAAAACATGGAACTTCATTACCTCACATTAAAACGACACGCGGAATATTTAAATTTTGAATTGCGCGGTGGTCTGATTTTAGA
>CAZVKP010000417.1:0-3643 GCA_964627635.1 uncultured Calditrichaceae bacterium
GTTCGGGAAATTGAGGACATACTGGCAGCGTTTTTATTTGCAGGGTAATAAACAGATTGCTTATTAAGCGGTAATAATAAAATTATAAGACGATTAAATTTTGTGGTGATTTAATGAAGGTATCATTTGAGTGATCGCGGAATAAGGAATACTAATACACTGCTTACATTAAATATTGGTAGCTAAATTTAAATGGAAGTTCGGTTTCAGCAGTTACATTTATATATTTAAAAATCTGATATATTTATAATGAAAAAGTTTAACGAAATTGATTCGACACAATTGATTCTTAATAGCACTTAGTTTAAGAAAACAACATGGAATAAATTTTCTGAATCAAAATTTAATATTCCAAACCGAACCTTTTAAAAGAAGGAGCGACCTCATAATTAAGTTACTTATCGACCTCAACACTTGCGGGTCTCGCCGGTAACTCTCCAACATTTAGTGATCCATTGCCATGGGTCCAATCAGTCCATCCCATATTTTTTCCTACATTTGCAGGCACAGGTGCCGAAAAATTTGTCCCATAATAATAATTAACAATATGAGGTTCCCAATTATCATCTCCCTCGGGAGGAAAATTCGCCACATTATATAGCCATTCAAATGCTCTCAGTAACGCTTTATCCTCCCAATTCCATACATCATAACCCGCCCTGTACAATATTACCGCCTCAACCAATGCCCCCTGCAATGCCCCGTAAACATAGTTCTCCTTCGGCGGCGGCCAGGTAAATCGTCCGCCCCGTCGCTGATCATCCGGCAAAACACCGTCAATGGAATGACCTTCTTTGGTTGCTCCTTTGGGATTTATACCTACCGGATTTTCCGGATCATACTGCCAGGAAAGATCACCATACTTGAACCCAGCATAGGAAGACCTGTCTCCTAAGTAACCTTTAAATACTTGGGCGCAACGCTCAAGGTCTTTTGTGTCTCCCAGGTAAATCGCCACCGCAGCACGGCTGGCTCCCGCATGAGTGCCATGATTATTGGGCCTGATCTCTTGGGTCTCAATAAGGGACCTACCAGCCGGTTCTAACTTTTTGGTTTGCATGGTCTTTAACCAACTTTTAAATACCTGATCCTGCTCGGCAGGAAGTCCAACCAGATCCGCAGCAATGACGTATGTCCCCAATCTGCGCCAGGTTGCCAGAGCATCTGTACCCTCAGTACCAATAATACCAGCGATAACATTTATCACTTCATCGCGATATTTACTGTCACCGGTCCGGGCATAAACCAGTGCTTTTGCCAATGTCTGGGTATTTGCATCATTTCGAGTCGATAAACTCTCATTGTCCACCGATCCCTCTGCCGCCGATTTTAACTTATCCCATGCTGCACCAGAAATGGGAAGCTGCTGAAGTTGTGAATAAGATATCCAGATACCTTTTTCACCAAATACTGCTGTTACAAAAAACAAAACATAAACAATTACGATCTTGTTAATATTAGATAACATAAAATTAACCCAATTTTTATGAGCATTTCTACCAAGGACCTGATTTATATAAACATTAAATTCGATTTTCATTTAAATATTTTGTCCCGGCTTTACAATTACAAAAAAAATAGATTTAAATATTTTATTCGCAAGAGAAAAAGTCGGTTCTGATAAAGTGACCAACTTCTTTATATTACTTTTGTAAATCTTTAGTGTTCAATTTATTCCAGAAATTTAAATCTTTCAGTTGTTATAATCTACGTTCTTCAATAATAAGATTCAGTATTTATTCGCATAATGTTTAAAAACACTAATGCTTGATTTTTTATTACCGATTTAGAATTATTTTAATTGTTTCAATATATTCACCAGCAATCATTTTGGTAAAATATATTCCGGATGGTAACGGTATTCCATTATTATTTTTTGCTGTCCATGAAAGAGAGTGATTACCAATGGGATAAATTTTGTTTGTTATAATAGCAACTTCTCTTCCAGTGACGTCATACACAAGTAACTTTACAAGTGTGGGCTTATCAATCCTGAAACTAAATGTAGTTGAAGGATTGAACGGATTGGGAAAATTCTGGTGAAGATCAAAACTTACAGGGAAACTGTTTTGTTTATCAATGGAAGTCATCTTTCCTGATGCATGGGTCCAGCATGTCCATCCCATATTTTTTCCTACATTTGCAGGCACAGGTGCCGAAAAATTTGTCCCATAATAATAATTAACAATATGAGGTTCCCAATTATCATCTCCCTCGGGAGGAAAATTCGCCACATTATATAGCCATTCAAATGCTCTCAGTAACGCTTTATCCTCCCAATTCCATACATCATAACCCGCCCTGTACAATATTACCGCCTCAACCAATGCCCCCTGCAATGCCCCGTAAACATAGTTCTCCTTCGGCGGCGGCCAGGTAAATCGTCCGCCCCGTCGCTGATCATCCGGCAAAACACCGTCAATGGAATGACCTTCTTTGGTTGCTCCTTTGGGATTTATACCTACCGGATTTTCCGGATCATACTGCCAGGAAAGATCACCATACTTGAACCCAGCATAGGAAGACCTGTCTCCTAAGTAACCTTTAAATACTTGGGCGCAACGCTCAAGGTCTTTTGTGTCTCCCAGGTAAATCGCCACCGCAGCACGGCTGGCTCCCGCATGAGTGCCATGATTATTGGGCCTGATCTCTTGGGTCTCAATAAGGGACCTACCAGCCGGTTCTAACTTTTTGGTTTGCATGGTCTTTAACCAACTTTTAAATACCTGATCCTGCTCGGCAGGAAGTCCAACCAGATCCGCAGCAATGACGTATGTCCCCAATCTGCGCCAGGTTGCCAGAGCATCTGTACCCTCAGTACCAATAATACCAGCGATAACATTTATCACTTCATCGCGATATTTACTGTCACCGGTCCGGGCATAAACCAGTGCTTTTGCCAATGTCTGGGTATTTGCATCATTTCGAGTCGATAAACTCTCATTGTCCACCGATCCCTCTGCCGCCGATTTTAACTTATCCCATGCTGCACCAGAAATGGGAAGCTGCTGAAGTTCATTCTTAGTCAGCCAAATCCCATTCGTTTGTGAGTAGCCATTTGTGATAACAATAATTAAAAAAACAAAATGAGGTACAATCCTTAGAGTTTGTTTTAGAAAACCTGGATATTTCATTTCATCTCTCCTTAGATTATTGTAATACTTAAGAAACCTTTACACTCATATTCATTATGAATATGACTGTAAAGTGGACATTCAAACTCTATGCCATATTAAGAATCAAAGGAGAGATTTATACAGAAACCGCAAATAATTAAATTCTCTTACACCAATAAATTATTTGGCTGTTAGCATAAAAATTATTCAACAAAAATAAATTTTATCTTAAAGTAAAAACAACCCTCAGCGAGAGGACTAAAATATTTTATGTAGAATTTTTGTATAGAAAATATACAGCACATTAATATGCATATAAAATGATCTATATGTTTAATTATGAATTATATATTATTATTATGTAATAACTATTGTCACAAATTTTCATTTAGAATAAGAGTTGAATTATCAGCACAATAAGCATAAAATAAATATGCAATTCATCGAATGAATCAAACAGTTTGTATAAAACCAATTTTTCACTTCCTCTTAGTTGGGATAGATTATAATTGGTTAAAATCGATTTT
>CAZVKP010000418.1:0-3639 GCA_964627635.1 uncultured Calditrichaceae bacterium
ATTTCAATCAAATACTTTTTATCTGTTTTTGTTAATATATCGCTTGTAAAAACCATTTGGGATTGAACTTCATAGACCATTACACTTCTTGGCCCACCTCCCCCGCCATAATTTCTTGAGTTAATTTCATCCATTAATAATGAAATCGTTGAATTTAGCATTGCCTGAACAATTTCGTTAACAGTTGCAATATATAATCTACAATCGGCATATATAACTTTATCTGATGTAAATGTAGCCAGTCGATCTCTAATCTCTTTTCCCCAAAAAGTATTGCCTTTTTCTTCAGGTAAATACCACCATGACCTCCTCCCTTTACAGCTTGGCCTTAAATGAAATCCTTCTCGTTCTCCCCATTCGATATATTCTAATGCGGCGGTTCCTCTTAATTCTTTCTTGTCCTTGTGACACATAAATATTTTGTATCTCAAATCGGGGGGATCAATCAAAATCCTCTTGCACTCCCTTGGACTTTTAATCACCGGTTTTAAAAACTCCTCTTCAATTCCCCACTGCTGGATGCGGTCTTCATCCAGGTAAAAGAATTCATTGACGCCGGTTTTAATTCCAAAACGAACTTCAGCAATATCCCCCAAACGAACCAGCTTTCCTTTCCCTTTTTCTAAAATCGTCCAGTAAATATCCGGTGCCCGCAGATATTTGCCGCCCCATTTGTTACCGATATATTTGGCGACTTTAATGAGCGGTCCAATGGGTTTATGGGATTTTCCATAATCAATGTTCTTTGTATCTTGCGGTTCAATCCCCTCCTGATACAGGTTTTCCTGTGTAATCGGAAAAAGGCGGTATTCAGGAGTCGTTTTTCGATCTGCCGCTGTTTCTATTTCATCAAATATTACCGGAGATAGAATTTGATCAAACGGCACTCTGAACATTACGAAGCGGGAGAATGCCATTTTCTGTAGCTTTGGTCTTTGCGAGGGTGCAGAGAACAGGGCAATTATGGTATTAATATCTGCCGTTGCAAAAGAGCGTTTTAGCTGATTATCTATTATTAACTTGACCTGGCAGTAATTGAGCAGAAATTCCTGCAAATGCTTTCCGTAACCCACATCCAGCCAGGAGTTGGAGGTAATAAAACAAAACGACCCGGTACTGTTTAATAACGAAAGACCATGTAAATAAAAATAGATGTAAAGATCACTCTTTCCGTCAAGCTTGCGTCCGTTAAAGAAATGTGGGAATGCGTTAGGCAGCGATCCTTGCAGTTTTGCTTTGTAGGTTTTCTTATCATATATTTCTTGCGGATCTTCGATCTTTTCCTGACGAACATAGGGTGGGTTTCCAATGACAATATCGAAACCACCTTTCTGTCCTTCAAAGATTTCCACAAACGAAATGTCCCATACAAAAGGCACATTTTGTATCGTTTTCAGAGTTGACAATGCCTGCCTAACATGTTCTAATTCCGAAGCCTTAACCTCCCGTTCTCTTTTCATTTGTTCAACGAGTAAATCTAATTGTTTTGGTTTCGGTTTTTCCATTCCCGGAAATGATAATTGAACCGAAGGGGTTTCTAAATGGCGCTTGAGCTTCCGAATTTGTTGTTCAAGTCCATGTGCTTTTTCCTTTAAAATATCTCGAAATAAGTTTACTTCATCTTGTTTTAGAGTCTCTTCACTTAATCCATTGGTTTCACCATAATAGAATTTGAGCTTATTGCCTTTAAGTTTGGTGAGTTTTCCTTTCAGGGCTGTGGAAATTTCCATGTGTTCACGATGGAGTCCAAAATTGATCCCTCCGACTTCCTGAACTAAACTGTCACCCTGCCGTACCTTGAAAGAAAGGTTGGGTAACAAGGGATGAAAATGGAGTAGCGCAGGTTCTAATTCTGTTTCAATCACCAATTGCAGCCATAACCTCAGTTCAGCGACATGCACCGCCCAGTCCATCACATCCACCCCGTACAGACTCTGTCCGATAATTCGTTTTCGGCGGTCATAAGCTGTTTCTTCGTAACCAAGAATTTCATTTGCACGTGCCAGCAGATCGTCTAAAACTGTCATCATACCCACCAGGAATGATCCGGAGCCGCAAGCGGGGTCACATACGGTAATTTCATTCAATAGCTCGTATAGTTTTTCCCATAAGTTTGACTGAGTAACTGCTTCATCTGCTTCCCGTTTCTCTTCCGGCTCATAAGCGAATACCACTTGATACATGAGGGATTTATGATCATCACCCAATTTATTTGTTAGCCAATCCACCAGACTTAAGCGGCACATTAAATCAATCTCCACCCGAGGGGTATAAAAAATACCGGCGCTGCCACGTTGATCTTCTTCTTGTTGATTCCCTTCAAAAGTAATATTCACTAAGGTTTCATAAACTTTACCGATCATTTCCGGATCGACGGCAACTTCCACATCAAAAGGTGTCGATTCGGCGATCGTAAAATTATACCGTTCCAGAAAGCCGGGTGATGATTGATTAAATCGATCAAACAATGTCTCGAAGATTTCATCCTTTATTTTGACATCATATTCTTCATCCAGATGGTTAGGTTTAAACAGACCCCCATTAAGAAATGGCGCCATAGATAATGCTTTTCTGAGTTCTTCTGGAAGATGTTGTCTATCAGCACGTCCCGCTTGAAATTGATCATTGAACGCCTCAAAAAAGAGAACTGAAAGCCACTTATCGAAGAAGGTATTCTCCGGCTGGCTTGAATTCTTGTAGGTATCCCAAAAGTTGCGAACAAAATCGGGATCTTCATTCAACCATCGTTTTCGTTGAATGAAGTACAGGAACATGATTCGATTTAAAAACTGGAGTGCATAGTCGTGTGACCAGTGCGGATCATTGGTAGTTTCATTTAGATGCCGCTGAATCTTGTAGAAAACTTGGTCATAATCGTCAAAGAATTGCTTGGTAACCGCCTCAACGTCAAAAGCAATGTCATGTCTTCTCTGAATCTCCAATGCCGGGAGTTCTAATACCTCACTGTCCATTGATTCCAAATCTAATAAGGCAATTCTATCAGAGGCAGTTCGCAGACTTTCTTCAGGTCCGATTGCAATTCGTCTAAATAGCCGTCGCTTTTCAGTTTCACCGTCATATTTTACGTTCAAGAAATGCCAGCGATCTTGGTTTTGATTTGAGAAAATGAACATTGAATAGGGGTGTTCGCGAAGAAGCTGTTGCACTACCGGGCGTTCTTGAGTTCGCAATAGCCGATCAGAATTTAATCTCCCGTAAATTACATGGAAATCATTATCCTGACCACCGGATGCAAATAACACCGGATCGTCAGCTAAAGAATTTGATGCGGTATCACCCCAGGTACGCCGAGATAAGGATTGATTAACGTGGTCATAATTCAATTCTGACCAGAAAAGTTGTTTGAGCGGTTCTAAACTGTTTAAATCTTTGATAAGATCATGAATCGCCTGAAGTCGATTTGAGGAGGGCATGTAAAAGTCTCCCTAAAATCAAACCATATTATTTATAAAGCTTGAATTTATCTTAAGTTTAATTGAATATCATAAAAATCATCGACAACTTTATTATGTACTTTAGATTATGCACTCTTAAAAATCAACCTATTTCTTATTTTATTTGGAGTTTGGGGATTCTGAATAATCCCCATTTAGGTTCTCAATATCTGTATTCCTTTGT
>CAZVKP010000419.1:0-1889 GCA_964627635.1 uncultured Calditrichaceae bacterium
AGAGATATCGGAAATTGCCCAGCGCCACCAAATTCTGATGCATACGGATGCGGCACAGTCTGTCGGCAAAAGACCTGTCAATGTCGAAGAGTTGGGAATTGATTTACTCTCCATTGCCGGACACAAACTTTATGCGCCAAAAGGTATCGGAGCGCTGTATATCCGGACCGGCGTGAAGCTGCAGAAACTCATTCACGGCGCCGATCATGAAATGCACCAACGGGCAGGAACGGAAAATGTGCTGGAAATTGTGGGATTGGGAAAAGCCTGTGAGTTGATCGCCCAAAATTTAACCGACTATCAGCAGCATTTGCAAATAATGCGCGACCGGTTGGAAAGTAAACTCAAGAATAGATTTCCGGATACCCGCATTAATGGTCACCTTGAGCATCGGTTGCCCAACACCAGCAGTATGAGTTTCCGGGGACTGGAAGCGAACACCATATTATCCGAATTGGATGAGGTTGCCGCGTCAGCCGGTGCAGCCTGCCACAGCGATCAGGTGGACGTTTCCCACGTTCTGGAAGCGATGAAAGTCCCGGTAGAATTTGCCATGGGAACCATTCGCTTCTCTACCGGACGTTTCACCACAACTGATGAAATCGAGCGGGCTGCGGAGAAGGTCGGCGATGTGGTCACTCGTTTACAACCCCAGGGCGCTCCTGTGTTCCTGCAAACTGATACCCGTGAAATTCGGCTCACTCAATTCACCCACGGATTAGGCTGTGCCTGCAAGTTGCGTCCCCAAATGTTGGAAGAAGTCATTCGCAAACTTCCGGTCCCGTCGGATGCCAAAATATTGGTTGGCACCGAAACCGCCGATGACGCTGCGGTCTATAAATTGAACGAACAATTGGCAGTGGTGCAAACCGTTGACTTTTTCACACCCATTGTGGACGATCCTTATCAATTTGGTGCCATCGCTGCTGCCAATTCTCTGAGCGACATTTATGCCATGGGAGCCAAACCGTTATTTGCATTAAACATTGTGGGATTTCCCAGCAACAGACTACCGGTGGAAGTGTTGGAGGAAATACTAAAGGGGGCTCAGGAAAAGTCACTGGAAGCCGGAATTTCCATCATCGGGGGACATACGGTTGATGACACCGAACCTAAATTTGGTTTGGCAGTGACCGGTATTGTTCATCCGGAAAAAATTGTCAAAAATTTTACCGCAAAGCCGGGAGATAAGTTAGTGTTAACCAAGCCTTTGGGGACCGGTGTTTTATCCACGGCATTAAAACAGGGATTGTTAGAGAAGGAATTAGCTGATTTGCTGAGCCTCATCATGAGTTCTTTGAATAAAACTGCTTCTGAAATCATGCAGGAAGTTGGCGTCAATGCCTGTACCGATATTACCGGATTTGGTTTACTGGGGCATTTGTTGGAAATGATGAATGGCGCTAGAACAAGCGCGATTATTCATCAGAAAGACGCGCCGGTGCTGCCTGAAGTCTTTGAGCTGGTGACATCAGGTGTGGTGCCGGGTGGAACGCGGGATAATTTTTCATACACCAATCCGTATGTGGAATATGATGCCCGAATATCGGAAAACAGGAGACTCATCCTGAATGATGCCCAAACTTCCGGTGGATTATTGATGAGTGTGCCAGAAGAGCGAGCAAATGCTTTATTAGAGAAACTTCACTCGGCTGGGATTGAAAAAGCTGCCATTATTGGTGAAGTGATTCAAGCCGGAAACACAAAGATTCAGGTGATATAAAATTCGTTAATTTTGATCTATGATAACTCAAATATCAATTATTCTTAGGTTAAAGCACCCTTTAAAATTTAAAAATTGCTGTCCATGAGCTTGGCACAACTCCCCCTTCGGGGAAGCTCTTGGTAATGAAGAAATAATTGATTAAAATCTCTATTCATTGCCACGA
>CAZVKP010000419.1:1899-3632 GCA_964627635.1 uncultured Calditrichaceae bacterium
GTGGAAGAATATCTGATCCTTTCTCCCTCCGGACAGGGAAATGAGGTATAATGAAATCACAATTCTATGAAATTAATGATATATTAATGCAATATTATTTTCCAATACAATATTCAATTTCTTTAATTGAAAAACCACCTAAAATTTTGTATTATAAAGATATCGCAACCAAAGAATGAGGTCTTTATGATAAAGTCCATTTTATTAGCCGTTGATGGTTCCAATTATACCGAATCTGTGTTAAAATATGGAGTCCATTTTGCACAAAAATTTGATGCCCATCTTAAAGTCTTAAACGTGATTGATGTTCGTATCTTTGAGTGGTCGATGGCAATTGGGGTGGAAGGGTTTGCTCCGGTTATACCTTCCTCTGCTTATCAGGAGGAAAGTCAAAAACTACTGGAACAGCGGGCAGAAAAAGTGCTCAAAAAGACAGAATCAATGTTGAAAGATAAAAATATTGATTTCTCCACGGAACGGGAGAGTGGTAATCCGGTGGATTTAATTTGCGAGAAAGCACGTTTGGTAGATATGTTAGTTATGGGTGCCCGGGGCGAATTTGCCAAGTGGAGCGATAAAATGTTGGGAGTTACTTTAGAGGCGGCCACGCGATTATGTATCAAGCCGATTTTAGTCACTCACAAAGATTTTAAAGAAATCAAAAAAATCATGATTGCTTACGATGGAAGTGAAAATGCAAGTAGAGCATTAACTTTGTCTGCGCATTTTGCATCCAATATGAATTTGCCATTGATCGTTTTGACCGTGAATGGATCTGACGAAGAAACCAAAGAATTGTTAAGTAATGCACGGGAATATCTAAATCCGTATCACATTTCCAACGTTGAAGAAGTGGTTAGAGAGGGGGAGGCTCATGAACAAATTGTTGAAACTGCTGAAGAGTATAATGCAGATTTAATTTTTATGGGTTCGTACGGTCACTCCAGAATCCGGGAAGCGATATTGGGTAGTACCACTGTCCAGGTTATGCGCAATTCTGCAGTGCCAATATTGATGGCAAGATAGGGTGTTATATTTAAAATAATAAAAAGAGAGCGATAAGGAGGTATAAATGAGCAAGTTTGTTCAGACTTTGAACAGGCATATTATTGAACAGGAGCGTAAATATCCCGAGGCAACCGGTGCATTTACCGCATTACTGGCCGATATAGCGCTGGCCGCTAAAATAATTTCATTTCATGTGAACAAGGCTGGTTTATTTGATATACTCGGATTTGCCGGGGGTATAAATGTTCATGGTGAGCGGCAACAAAAGTTGGATGTATTTGCCAATGAAATGATGGTGCGGGCATTGGTTCATGGCGGACAATTATGTGCATTAGGTTCAGAAGAATCCGAAGGTATCATTCCCATTCCGAAAGAATATCCTATCGGGAAGTATGTCTGCTGTTTCGATCCTCTGGATGGTTCTTCTAATATTGAGGCGAATGTCAGTATCGGCACAATTTTTAGTATTTATAAAAGAGTAACGCCCGATGGAAAGCCCGGAACCGAGGAAGATTTGCTTCAACCGGGACGTAATCAGGTTTGTGCAGGATACGTGGTGTATGGCTCAAGTACCATGTTAGTTTATACCACAGGCACCGGTGTAGATGGATTTACTCTCGATCCCAGTTATGGTGAATTTGTTCTTTCGAATCCAAATATACAAATGCCCCAAAAAGGTAAAATTTATAGCATCAACGAGAGTTATTCTGATTATTGGGATCAGG
>CAZVKP010000420.1:0-3623 GCA_964627635.1 uncultured Calditrichaceae bacterium
TAACACGGCTATCGGCTGGCAGGCGTTCGTCAGCCAGGGCGACCTGAATAATGCCACGGCAATCGGTGCCAATGCCGTGGTAGATGCGAGCAATAAAATCAGACTTGGGGATGACAATGTTACGCTGGTGGAGACTGCCGGAACCGTTTCAGCCGCTGTTTTCGTTAACGACGGCACCGGATTAGGCACCAGCCAACGGGTGCTAGATCTGCAAAGCAGCAGTTTCGAAGCCGGCCAATTAACGAGAATCGCAGCCACTTCCGCCATAAATTCAGGGGCAGACATGTTGGAGATCGATGCGGGCGCTGACGCACCCGATGATATGCAATTTGTTGAATTCGAGCGGAGCACCGACGTCAAGTTCCGGGTAAACGGCAATGGCAATGTCACGGCGGACGGTACCTTTACCGGAGGAGGTGCCGATTTTGCGGAAATGTTGAAGGTGAGTTCCGGGGCTTCCACGGTTGAACCCGGTGATGTGTTGGTTATTGATCCTTCAGCGCCCGAAGAAATTACCAAGTCCACCAATTCCCGCTCCACCTTAGTTGCAGGTATTTACTCTACCAAACCCGGATTTGTCGGGTCCGAGCGAGACTGGGATAATTCTGTTAGAAGCGAATCCAATGAGTCCGGTAGTTACACCATGGCGGATATGGCAGAACAATTTGGTGAAATTCCTGTGGCAGTTGTCGGAATTGTGCCGTGTAAAGTATCCGCAGAAAATGGTGCAATTCGTCCCGGCGACCTGTTAGTTACTTCATCCACGCCGGGACACGCCATGAGAGATGATAATCCTCGCGTGGGCACGGTGTTGGGCAAAGCATTGCAGCCATTATCATCCGGACAGGGCGTAATCAAGGTGTTGGTTACTTTGCAGTAGCGTAGAAAATAATTCTAACAAAAATAAACACTTAACCAAATTAATAATGGAAGAGAATCATGAAAATATATTATATTCTATTTATAATATTGATACTTATTGTTCAACAGGCAGCATCACAACACAGCATCTCTCATCATGTTTTTGGTAGTGGCGGCAATATTGCTTCCAACGATCAATACGCACTGGCTGGAACAGTGGGACAACCGCTGATGGGAATTGCAAGTAATGACACCAACCAGGTCACAGGTGGATTTTGGCATTTACTAACAGATATACCCGTTGCTATAGAATCGCTGCCTGATCTTATACCTGTGGAATACCGATTGAATCAGAATTACCCCAATCCTTTCAATCCGACTACAACCATTCGCTACAGCTTACCAACGCAGAGTAAAGTAAAAATAGAAGTATTTAATACCATCGGTCAACAGGTAGCATTGCTGGTGGATGATCAGAAAAATGCCGGATTTCATTCCGTTAAGTGGGATGCCAGAAATAATCCCAGCGGAATGTACTTCTACAGAATTGTTACTGAAAACTTTGTCAAAATTCGTAAAATGCTATTAATGAAATAACGATTTATACATAAATTGATTTTTCTAATTTATTTTCAACTAGTTAACAAAAATTATAAGAGGGATGATGCGCATATATTTCTTATACACTTTCATTAAATATTTAATTGCACTATTGCTTATCATTCTTCTTTTCTCTTGTTCTTCCGGCAAAAATCAGAATACAAAAAATCAGGAAAAAGCGAATAAAATGGGTAATCCTGAACAATCCGTAAAATCCCCTAAACCCATACCACCGAACCAGGTAGTTGCTCACATACAAATAATCTCTGCTGAGGAAAAGAATGAAAATTTTTTATGTGATATCAAAATTTTGGAAATACTGGAAACCGGTTCGTCTGCAGGTCCACTGGCAGTAGGAAACCAAATTAACGCTTCGATGGATAAATCTCTTGTGATGTCACCGGGAGAAGAGCATCTCAGTATAAATGATATTCATTCCGAGCAGATCTTTCTCTCCCGTTTGAGTTATCAAAAAACAATCTCAATAGATAATTCACATAATTGGAAGATAATTAAACTACAAAAACAATAACATTTAATATAGATGATAGTAGAGGAGGAATTCTGCCATGAAAACAAAATTAACTGTCATATTGGTCGTATTATTTATGACAACCGGTATGGTTTTGTTTGGGCAACTGGATTTTTTCAAAAATAAAGATAAAGTAGAGAATAGTATTCTCACTGATATAGATAAATCCCCGATTCCCAGAATTCGTTCTTCATTTTCACCCAAGAACCGGGAAGATGCAAACTCCAGGATGCAATATGAATTTAATCGATTAAAAGATCCACGTACCGGAAATATCCCGGAAAATATTCGAATGCGGGAATTGCAGTTTGCCAAAAAACTTCCTACCAAAGGGGATTTGCTGAGGAAAGGAGAATCCTCAATTTTTGCTGAGAATTGGGTTTTCCGCGGTCCATTTAATGTGGGTGGGAGAACCAGAGCATTAGCTGTGGATTTGAATTATGATGGAAACAGCAACCAACGGATTTTGGCGGGTGGTGTATCCGGGGGGATGTATCTTTCGCAGGATGACGGTGCCACATGGACACATACTACATCAAGTTCAAGTATACCCAGCGTAACCTGTTTAGCTCAGGACCCTAATAATACCCAAACCTGGTACTATGGAACCGGCGAATTCCTGGGTAACTCTGCCGGGGGTACAGTGGGTTCCTATTTCGGACATGGTATATTTAAATCTATCGACAATGGAAATAGTTGGACACAGCTTTCCAGCACCGTCGAAAATAATTCGCTAAATACATTTGACAATATCTTCGACTTTGTTTGGAATATTGCGGTACATCCCGATAATAGTGATGTATTTGCTGCCAGGCTTGTGGGTATTTCCCGTTCAACAGATGGGGGAGAATCCTGGAATACGGTGTTATTCGCTCAGGTAGATGCAAGCCGCTACAGCCAAATGACTGATGTTGCCATCGCTCCCGATGGAACAGTGTATGCCACTTTAAGCCGGAATGGCGTAGATTTACAAGCGGGCGAGTTTGGGGTATTTCGTTCGGATGATGGGGGTACACAATGGTCAAATATCTCCCCCCCTGGCTTGTCAAATGATCCCTATCGCATGGTGCTGGGAACTGCGCCATCTGATGCCAATACACTTTACGTACTGGTTCAGGCAAACGCCAACGGTGCCACTGCTCAAGATCACCAATTATTCCGTTATGATGCAGGCAATAATAGCTGGACAGATTTATCTGCAAATTTACCGGACGAGCAAGGTGTGGAGGGGAATGCCTCTTTCAGTTCCCAGGGTGGATACGATTTAATTGTTTCGGTAAAACCGGACAATCCGGAAGTAGTATGGATTGGCGGAACGAATTTGTATCGCTCTACAGATGGTGGACAGTCTTTCACTCGGATAGGTGGATATGCCGGTCCTCAAAATTATTTACTCTATGAAAGCCATCACGCCGATTTGCATTCTCAGACTTATTATCCAACAAATCCGAATTGGATGATCAGTGGTCACGATGGCGGATTATCCCGAACCACCAATGCACTTGAGCAGCCCCAAACCTGGACCTCACTAAATAACGGCTATATTACCACACAATTTTATGGAATTTCCATCGATCCCAGTCCAGGCAATGATGCCCTGATTCTTGGCGGTATGCAGGATAACGGTTCC
>CAZVKP010000421.1:0-2052 GCA_964627635.1 uncultured Calditrichaceae bacterium
CTCAGCTTCACTAATAAAAATTGTTAGAAATCTATTTTGTTTATTACTTATCGCAGAGAGCGCAGAGAACGCTGAGTCGAATGAATTGATTAACTTCAAGCTTTTAAATTACAAGAACTAAACAAAAGCGCGAAAGTCTGTTTGACAAAAAGTCCTCTCTGCGGAGCTCCGCGTTCTCTCACATAGTGACCACTTCCGTGGGGCGTTGAATAATAATGACATGAATTTATATAAATGTGCATCTTGCTGAGTTAAGGGCATAATCATTATAAATTTTTTTGAAGAATTAAAAATCAGTTGAGCAATATTGTTGGAAGAACTATATTTAATAAAAGAAGTGAAGGGAGCACATCATGATACCTAACCACTTAGCGTTGGATATCGAAACAGTTCCGTTAAAACCGTTATCGGAGTATAGTAATTTTATTCAGGATAAAATTAATGATAAGATTTCTAAAAAACAGGAACGAAACTCGGATTTCGATTTTGATTATTTTGCCAGTATTCATGGAGATTTTGGAAAAGTAATCTGTATTAGCCTGGGGTATATTACCGAAAAATTTTCAATGAATTTAAAATCTTTAGCAGGGGATGACGAGAAGTCCATTTTAGATGAGTTCAATCACATCATTGAAAATCACCGGGGAATATACATCCACTACAATGGTTTAAATTTTGATGTTCCTTTTATTCTCCAGCGCATGGCACACCACAACATGAAACCGACCAATATGCGTTTTACGGATTTACGCAGATTTTCAAGTAATCCCCATTTCGATGTGATGATGATGTATTATAATTGGGATATGCAAAAGGTATTACCTTTGGGCGTATTGGCTGAATTACATAAACTGCCGAGTCCCAAGGAAGATTTGGCTGGTGATCAGGTTTACGAAACATATAACAAAGGAGATTGGAATCGTATTATTCGCTATTGTGAATTTGATACCGCAACCACATTGAATCTATGGTGGAAATTGTCACAATACAAAACGGCGTTACCCCTAAGTTCTATTCAATTTAGTGAGTCTTCAGAGAGCTGATTTTCGATGAAATACTTTAATTCCTCAAAGAATTTAGAATAGATAGTGTTTTAACGAAAGAGGCTTTTAAACCCCTTAAAAGAGCTATAAAAAACTTTTAACAATTTTAATCCGGCGGGGCTAATTCACTAAATTTCAGGAAGATGGTTGACCCCAGGCTTTCCCAGAGGGAGCACTGTGTGACTGCTTGAAGTTGGTTGTTCTACACGCATAACCGGGCTTTCTAAACGGAATTTTCAAGTGATAGCCCAATCTGTGTCTAACCACTTAGTACGATTGTTTTTCTATAAATGCAGTCAAAAAATCTTTTCATAACAGGTTAAATTTTTAACTGTTTTCTGTCCTGAGGGAGAGTTTGCTTCATACGATTTTTTCTGATTTGTTAAAAACTTAATATCATCATATTTTAATACTTGATAAATCAAATGATTATTAAACTATTATTGCTAATTGTATAAAATTTAAAAATTTAAAAGAATATAAAGTGATTTAGTCGACACACAATTTCATTCAACGTCCGAAAATTTAGATATTTACAAAGTTATTTTGCATAAAACCGTATGAAGCTATGACAAACAAGAGTCAAACAAAAAAGACCCAAGCCAGCAAAAAAAAACAACAGGTCAAAGAAGACAAAAATGAACAGACTGTCTTAGCATCTCAAAATAATGGATTTGAGAAAATGACCCGGGCACTGCGAATGCTAAGCAGTTGTAACCGGGCAGTGATACGGTCGACCAATGAATCTCACCTGTTGAATGAAATTTGCCGGATTATTGTTGATGAAGGTGGTTACCGATTGGCGTGGATTGGTTATCGCCAGGATAATAAAAAAAAGGAAGTGAAACCGGTTGCTCAAATGGGATACGACCAGGGCTATCTGAATGAGATGAATTTTACCTGGGAAAAAACCGCCTTGGGTCGCGGACCAACCGGAACCTGCATCAGATCAGGAGAACCGTCGGTTGTTAAAAACATCGTGATAGATCCTGTTTATAAACCCTGGAAA
>CAZVKP010000421.1:2062-3602 GCA_964627635.1 uncultured Calditrichaceae bacterium
AAGGGGATATGCTTCGGCTATCGGATTGCCCTTGTTAGATAATAATAATGCGTATGGCGCCTTAACAATTTATGCGGGTGAACCGGATGCATTCGATACCGGGGAGGTTCAACTACTCCAGGAACTTGCCAATGATCTTGCCTATGGAATTAATACGTTAAGAACACGCGAAGAGCATCGTGAAGCAGCAGAAGCGTTACGTGCTTCAGAAACTCGTATTACAGGAATTCTCGACTTGGCAGTAGATGCGGTAATCTCCATAGATCCTGAACAAACAATTAAAATATTCAATAAAGGCGCCGAACGAATATTCGGATATGAAGCATCAGAAGTTTTGGGTAAACCATTGGACATTTTGTTACCTCCACGGTTTGTGAATGCGCATCAGAAATTGGTGTCAGAATTTGAAAAATCGGAGGAAATTGCCCGTCTGATGGGAGACAGAAATGAAATTGTTGGATTAAGAAAGGATGGAACTGAATTCCCGGCAGAAGCATCTATCTCAAAATTTGTCCAGAATGATGAATATGTTTTTACCGTTATGCTCAGAGATTTAACTAAACGAAAAGAGGCTGAAAAGAAAATTGTGGAGAGTGAAGAGCGATATCGTTCATTTTTTATGGAGGATATTTCCGGTGATTTTATTGCGGATTTAGATGGAAATATTCTGGATTGTAACCCTGCCTTTGCTCACATGTTCGGTTGTCAAACAATTGAGGAAGCAAAACAAATAAAACTGGTCCGGATGTTTCCTGACAAGAATGCCTGGGAAGAACTCCTCAATGTTTTAAAAAACACAAAAAGATTAGTAAACGTAGAAAGGGAATTTAAAGATGTCCACGGAAGGACTTTGGAAATTTTAGCAAACCTTTTTTCTATTTGGGATGATGTCAATAACATAATTTCCATTAAGGGATATTTTTTAGATATCACCGATCGAAAAAAAATGGAAAATCAGCTAATTCAAAGTCAGAGAATGGAAGCTATCGGTCGATTAGCTGGGGGCGTAGCGCATGATTTTAACAATACGCTTACTGCTATTCAGGGATTTTGTGATTTACTTATGGATTTGGGCGGCGATGAATCTCAAACACTTTTGGTTGAAGAAATTGAAAAGGCTGCTAAGAGCGCAATTTCTCTGAATCGCCAATTGCTCACTTTCAGTCGTAAACAAGTGGTTCAGCCAAAAGTAATGAATATAAACACTATTACCAGACGGATGCGAAAGATGCTTCGTCCGATGATCGGTGAACAGGTGGAGTTTAACTTTGTTCTTGATGACAATTTAGGATATGTCAGGATGGATCCGGGGCAGGTGGAACAGATTATTATGAACCTTGCAGTAAATGCCCGAGATGCCTTGCCGGATGGCGGAAAATTAACGATCGAAACCCGTAATATTGATCTTGATGAAAATTATGTGGATCAACATGTTTCGGTCAGCTCCGGTTCTTATGTGATGTTAGCGATAAGTGATAATGGAATTGGCATGGATGAAAGAACCCAGTTGCAAATTTTCGAACCATTCTTTACCACCAAG
>CAZVKP010000422.1:0-3591 GCA_964627635.1 uncultured Calditrichaceae bacterium
GTCATTTCAACAAAAAATTGCTTTCTATGGGATATATAATTCATTATCTCAAACGCTGGTTAAAATGACAGCGTTGGGAGTGCCGGACTTTTATCAGGGCAGTGAACTGTGGGATTTGAATTTGGTTGACCCCGATAATCGTCGTCCGGTGGATTTTGATAAAAGACAGAAATATTTAAAGGAAATTAGAAAAAAAGAACAACGAGGTAATCTCAAATTTCTGCAGGAATTATTGAAAAACAAAACTGATGGCAAAATCAAACAATTCCTGATTTATCAAACACTGCAAGTGCGTCACCAATATGCAGATTTATTTTCCAACGGAACCTATGTGCCTTTGGAAACTGAAGGTGATTTAAAAAGTCATGTGTTTGCATTTGCAAGAAATTATCAATCAGAATGGGCAATTATTATCGTCCCCCGATTTTTAACCTCCATTGTTCAACCAAATGAAGATCCATTAGGTATTGCGATTTGGAAAGATACCAAAATTCTATTACCCAAAGAAATAAAATCGCTGCAAAATATTATTACCGGAGTTGACTACCCCAGTCGAAATAATTTAAATGTTGGTAAAGTATTTACCCATTTTCCGGTTGCCCTTCTCGTAGGTAATGAATAGAAAAGTCGTTATTTTTGATTCATATTTTCTTCCAAAAAATATAGTGAAGTTTTTTCCAGCAGAATCAAATATTGCATTTGGTGAAAAGTTTATTACCTTCATGTATTCAATGCGCCAATGTTTATCGAAATTTCGTTGAATTAATATACGATTTGCTGATCTAAGGGTATAATAATACACAATTCATCTGCAACTATGTTTGAGGACCGTTTGTTGAAATATTAAAAATAGGCAAAAAATCGGAGGAGACTATGGAAGACCGAGTTATGCTAATCACAGGTTCAACTGCCGGTATTGGTAAACAAACTGCTTTAGAATTAGGGGCAAAAGGTGCTAAAATTATTTTGCATGGAAGGGATTCGGAAAAAGGAGAGAAGGTTTTAGAAGAGCTTAAAAATAAGACCGGAAATCAGAAATATGATTTGCTTGTTGCAGACCTTTCATCTCAAAGAGAGGTACGGGAATTAGCCTCTCAAATACAGGAGAAATATGCAGAACTTCACGTATTGATAAATAATGCCGGTGTTTTTATGAACCAGAGAAAACTGACGGAAGATGGATTGGAAACCACGTTTGCCGTAAACCATCTGGCGCCATTTTTATTAACGAATTTACTACTGGATTTGTTAAAGAAAAGTGCGCCTTCCAGAATTATCACAGTCAGTTCCATGACACATCAATCCGCATGGGTAGATTTTGAAAATCTCCAGGGAGAGAAACATTTTACCGGTTACCAGGCATATGCATTGTCCAAAATGGGAAATATTTTCTTTGCCTATGAGCTTGCCGAGCGATTAAAGAATAGCAGAGTAACGGCAAATTGTCTTCATCCGGGAGTGATCGATACCAAATTGCTTCGTGCGGGATACGGTCCGGGAGGTGGAAGCGTGGAAAAAGGGGCTGAAACACCGGTTTATTTAGCTACTTCTCGGGAGGTTGAACAGGTAAGCGGACAATATTTTAGGAGTAAAAAAGCGGTATCCTCTGATCCCACGACTTATGACAAAAGCCTTCAAAAAGAGTTGTGGAAAATTAGCGAACAACTCACCGGATTACTTTAAGTCCGACAAGCTTCTTAGCTTGTCAATACTCACAGTGAAGGAGTTTGTTGTATTGGTTGGACGGAATCCCAGTTCGACAAGCTTCCCAGCTTGTCGGCAATAAAAAATTAGTTTTATCGCCCAACTATTCTGCTTAAACTAAAACCACAATTTAAATCAAAAATGCAAACTGTTCATAAGGAGGATAAGTTAGCCGAAATGAAAACTTATTATTACAGACACCGTCCGCATTACCAACCTCCTGGTGCAACAATGTTCATTACTTTCCGCTTAAAAGGGAGTTTGCCTGAATTTAAAATAAAAGAAATAAGATTCAAATATGACCAGATCAAGCAATTATTATGGAATTTTTATGAGAATCCACACTGGTCAGAATTAATTCAAAATTATTATGCAGAACAGAAAAAATTGATAGAACTTTATGACCGTTATCTCCATGAAGCAAAATCCGGCCCTCATTATCTAAAAAATAATGATGTTGCAGAAATTGTATGCCAAACCATGAAGTATTGGCATGGGAAAAAGTATGATTTAATTGCTTATTGTATTATGTCCAATCACGTTCATGTGGTTTTAAAACCATTGGAAATCAACAAAGATGAATATCATTCTATTTCGAGAATTATGCATAGTATAAAAAGTTATACTGCAAATAAAGCAAATCGCCTTTTGAATAGAGTTGGGCAACAGTTCTGGGAACATGAAAATTTTGATCATTTTTCTCGAAGTGATGACGAAACAGTAAGAATAGTAAATTATGTTTTACATAATCCGGTGAAAGCAAATTTAGTGATCGCTCAAAAGGAATACCCCTGGAATTATTACAAATTTTGGTAAAAATTCAGTCCGACAAGCTTCCCAGCTTGTCGGGAATGGAATGGAGGGTTTTACAAAATCAGATTTGTATGAGAACCGGACGATTTGGAAGAAGTTTTGGAACTATTCGCGACAAGAAAGGATTCTTGTCGCACTTACCTGGTCCGACAAGCTTCCCGGCTTGTCGGTGATGGGAGAGGATTGTTTTGTGGAGATTGGATCTGTATGAGGACCGGAGGTTTGGAACAAGTTTTGGAACTATGGGCGACAAGAAGGGATTCTTGTCGCACCTGACCAGTCCGACAAGCTTCCCGGCTTGTCGGTATTAAAATCAATATGATCCGTTGAAAACAAGTCCACACATTCGTAAGTTTGATTTAAATAAGTTTCAATGAGTTGAATCAATATATTGGAATGTCCGTAAAATGATGTTATGATTGCTATTTTTAATTTTAGAAAGGGGCAAAATGAGAAAAGCTTTTAAATTGGTCAAATGTCATTATCTCTCCACTTCAATTTGGTTATTACTTTTTATGTTTTTGTTTTTAACTATCCCGGTTTTTTCTGCTAATGACGGGATCGAAAATCAACAAAATACAGAGGTCTCTTCAAAAGATGCCATTAATCTGGATAAGCAACTCCCCATAACACCAGAAGTCAAAATCGGTAAATTAAATAATGGCCTGATGTATTACATTCGGGAGAACCATAAACCGGAGAATCGCGCGGAGTTGCGGCTGGTGGTGAATGCCGGTTCAATTCTGGAGGATGAAGATCAGCAGGGCCTGGCACATTTTGTTGAGCACATGGCGTTCAACGGAACCGAGGAATTTGAATTAATCAATTTCCTTGAATCATTCGGTATGCGTATGGGACCGGATTTAAACGCTTACACCAGTTTTGATGAAACGGTTTATAAACTCCAGGTTCCGACGGACAGTGTCCATTTGTTCGAGACTGCTTTTCAAATTCTGCGTGAATGGGCATCCAATTTAGCCTTCGATCCTCAGGAAATTGACAAAGAACGAGGGGTAGTGATTGAAGAATGGCGATTGGGACGGGGAGCGTCTGCAAGAATTCGGGAGAAGCAAT
>CAZVKP010000423.1:0-3584 GCA_964627635.1 uncultured Calditrichaceae bacterium
AATATAAAGGGTGTGATTCGTAATCGTGAGAAAGTATTTTAGTTAATGTAGTTTTATAGTGTTCATATTTTGTAGTCTTTTTAAGATATCCGGATAGGTTCATTTGGGGAATACTGAAAGGATTTACAAATTTTCTACCTTCCTTACCCTAAAATTTCGATCTAAATTGAATCAACAGAATTTATTTTGCGATGTAATAGACAAACAATGAGTTTTAGAAAATTTTGAACTGATGTTAATTCCGATAAAAAGGTCCTCATAAATTGCCCGAAGTACAAATTGCCGTACTAATAACCGCTGCCGGTCATGGGAAACGATTAGGTGGACACACACCAAAGCAATTCTTAACTGTGGCAAATCGTCCTATTTTAGCCTGGACAATTCAGGCATTTCATCAGATCGATTGGATCAGACAAATTTCTTTGGTAGTACCTGATGGCTGGCAAGAGAGTGCCCAGTCCGAAATTATTGACCGATTCAATTTCACTAAAGTTAAACAAATTATCACAGGTGGACAGGAAAGACAAGATTCGGTTTTCGCCGGTCTTCAGGCTCTGCAATCCCAATGCAACTGGATTATCATTCATGACGGTGTTCGACCATTTATACAATCGTCACTCGTTAAAAAAGTTTACCTTGCCGCAAAAAAATTTAACGCTGCTGTTGTCGGTTATCCTTCGAGAGATACCATCAAGCAAACTTCAGATTCTCAAGTGATACAAACAGTTGATCGTAGTCATTTATGGCTGGTTCAAACACCACAGGTTTTTAAAACGTCGCTAATTACAAAAGCCCATCAAGCCGCTCAAAGAGAAAATTTTATTGCTACAGATGATACTCAGTTAGTTGAAAGACTCGGAAAACCTGTTCATGTTATCTTGGGTGACCATTACAATATTAAAATTACAACCCGGGAAGATTTAGAGATTGCCAAACAATTGCTTCCAATTTATTTCCCGGAACATATCAACAACACTACGGATATATCATAAATATAATTTAAACTATAACGGAAAAAGGTTTTCCAATGCGATTCGGAATTGGATTTGATGTTCATGCATTTGTGGATAATCGCAAATTAATTCTTGGTGGCGTGGAAATCCCACACGAACGAGGCCTACAAGGATATTCTGATGCTGATGTACTGCTACATGCCATTTCAGACGCCTTATTAGGCGCCTTGGCATTAGGAGATATCGGGCAGCATTTCCCGGATACAGACCCTCAATATAAAGACATGGATTCATCCACTATTTTAAAAAAAACATATGAATTAATCCGTCAGGAAAAGTACCAACTCAACAATCTGGACTGTATTGTAATGATGGAAAAACCAAAGATTGCTGAATATATACCCCAAATTCGTAGGAAGATTGCTGATATTTTCTGGTGCAAAATTGATGACATCTCCGTGAAAGCTACAACCACTGAAAAATTAGGATTCATTGGCAGAGAAGACGGTATAGCGGCAATGGCAATTACCAGTTTACGTAAGCGCAAAGGCAAATAAGTTGGAATCATTTTTAATCCAGTTAAAAGAGCTCGATCCATTCTGGGCATATCTGTTACTGTTTATCAGTGCAGTTGTGGAAAATATCTTTCCCCCAATTCCCGGAGATACTGTTACAGTAATTGGCGCTTATTTAGTGGGGCGGGGACTTTTAAATTATTGGGGAGTTTTTATATCAACCACCCTGGGAAGCAGTATGGGATTTATGGGTATTTTCTGGATAGCCTATTTATTGAAATTAAAACGAATACTTGAATATATTCCCCAAAAAGTATCACCCAAAAAAATCCAAAAAGCAGAAAAATGGATTCATAATTACGGGTATTGGGTTATTCTTTTAAACCGATTTTTGTCCGGGGCACGGTCCGTCATTTCAGTCATTGCAGGCTTATCCAAAATGAAACCTTTTATTGTATTGATCGCTGCAACCATAAGCTGTGCCATTTGGAACGGCCTATTAATCTATTTTGGTTCCCTGATCGGCAAAAATTGGGAAGAAATTATCGCCTTTTTGAAAGTTTACAATCGATTTGTTATCGGTACCCTTATTACCGCACTCGTTATATTATTTTTTGTTCGACGTTATCGAAAGAAACGGAAAGCGACCACATAATTTAATAATTAAGATTGTTGCATCTTTTTGGCAATCTTAGCCCAGGTGTCTTTCAAAGTTACTGTTCGATTAAATACCAATTTATCTTCCGAAGTATCTTTTGAATCAACGCAAAAATATCCTACTCGTTCAAATTGATAGTGATCCCCGGGCTTTGCACTCTTTAAATTTGGCTCCGCAAAACAATTTACACTTTCCAACGAAGAAGGATTAATATTTTGAGTGAAATCTTCACCCTCCCCCACTTCATCAGGATTTTCTTTTGTAAATAGATGATCATATAATCTTGCTTCCGCTTGGATAGCATGTTTAGCGGATACCCAATGAAGAGTTGCCTTTACCTTTCTTCCATCAGGTGCATTTCCCCCTTTGGTTTCCGGATCGTAAGTGCAGTGTAACTCCAAAATTTCTCCAGTCTTCTCATCCTTTACCACTCGCTCACATTTAATGAAATAAGCATAGCGTAGCCGGACCTCTCTGCCTGGCGCAAGGCGGAAAAATTTCTTGGGCGGATTTTCCTGGAAATCACCGCTCTCAATAAATAATTCTCTTGAAAATGGGACCTTCCGTGTTCCGGCCGAGGAATCTTCCGGATTGTTAATAGCCTCCAGATCTTCAGTTTTACCCTCAGGATAATTCAGAATAACCACTTTTACCGGCCGGAGAACTGCCATTACCCGCAAGGCATTCTTATTTAAATCTTCACGCAAGCAATGCTCCAAAAATTCAATCTGAACCGTGCTATTACTTTTTGCCACTCCAATCCGTTCGGAAAAATCCCGAATAGATTTCGGGGTATATCCGCGTCTCCGCAAGCCGGAAATTGTGGGCATTCGGGGGTCATCCCATCCATCAACATATTTTTCTTGCACCAATCTTTGTAATTTTCGTTTACTCATTACTGTATAATTCAAATTCAAACGAGCAAATTCAATTTGCTGAGGATGATAAATGTCGAGCTGTTCCAGAAACCAATTATATAGCGGACGATGATCTTCAAATTCCAACGTACATATTGAATGCGTAATTCCCTCAATTGAATCGGATTGCCCGTGAGCCCAATCGTAAGTTGGATAAATGCACCATTTATTTCCGGTCCGATGATGAGAAGCGTGCAATATGCGATACATTACCGGGTCTCTCAAATTCAGATTTGGGGAAGCCATATCAATTTTGGCACGTAGTACTTTTTCTCCGTCAGGAAACTCACCATTTTTCATTCGCTGAAACAAATCCATATTTTCTTCAACCGAACGATTACGGTAAGGACTTTCTTTTCCGGGTTCGGTAAGGGTACCGCGATATTCACGGATTTCATCCGCAGTCAAATCGTCAACATATGCCTTACCCTTCTCTATCAACCGGATGGCATACTCATAAAGCTCATCAAAATAATCGGATGCAAAAAATAAGCGATCCTCCCAATCGAATCCCAGCCAGTGAACATCATTTTTTATCGAG
>CAZVKP010000424.1:0-3582 GCA_964627635.1 uncultured Calditrichaceae bacterium
CCGAAGATGGCAGGTACTTCGTCTGCGTTGATTTCATCGAAGCCCTTGACTATATCCTGTTTACGGGTTTTTAAGCAACCATGGACGCCGAGGTATTCCGCCAGTTTCGGAAGTGATCATCCATAAGATGAGCGGAAAAAACCGATCAAAAATGGAGGAACAATGAAAGCAATCTTAGAAAAATATAAAAATCTACTCATCGGCGGCATTCTGGTTGTGGTGATGCTTGCTCTCGGAATTTTGCTAATTAATCGAAACAAACCCGTTGAACTTAGCAATAATGCAGGGGAGAATATCCACTTTACTACCAGCGTGAGTGCCACCTCACAGCCGGTGGTTGGCTCACCCTCCGGGAAAAGTGACTCCACTGCCCGGGTACCAAATACCGCTGCGGCATTGATCGCCCGCAAATTAGCTGAAGGCGCAACTCCCAACCGCTTAATTAAAGAGAAAAGCCCCTACCTGCTGCAACATGCCTTTAACCCGGTGGATTGGTACCCCTGGGGTGAAGAAGCATTTAAAAAAGCCCGCAAGGAAGATAAACCGATCTTTCTCTCGGTAGGTTATTCTACCTGTTACTGGTGCCATGTGATGGAAAGGGAAGTCTTTGAAAACGATTCATTTGCCGCCTTGATGAATCAATACGTGGTGAGCATCAAAGTGGACCGCGAGGAACGGCCCGATGTTGACCGGGTCTATATGACCGCCCTTCGGGCAATGACCGGCAGCGGCGGCTGGCCGATGTCCATTTTCATGACCCCTGATCTCAAACCTTTTTACGGGGCAACCTACATCCCGCCGGAATCTAAGTATGGTCTCCCCGGATTTCCCGAATTGCTGACTGCTATTCATAACGCCTGGATAAATCAGCGAACGGATCTACTTGAAAACAGTCGGCGGGTTACAGAGTATCTCGATAAAGTGGCTCAGCCGGATGTGAAGGCTACTGAAGCTGGCGTAACCGCTTTAGAAAGGGGATTGGACTCATTTTCCAGAAGTTATGATTCTAAAAATGCAGGATTCGGCGGCGCGCCGAAATTCCCCCGACCGGTGGCGTTCAATTTTCTGCTGCGTTACTTCAGCAGAACCAGTGAACAGAAGGCTTTGGAAATGACGCTGGCAACGCTGCAACAGATGGCACGAGGCGGCATGTACGATCACATCGGCGGCGGCTTTCACCGCTATGCCACCGACACAAAATGGCATGTGCCGCATTTTGAAAAAATGCTTTACGATCAGGCGCAGTTGGTTATCTCTTACCTGGAAGCATATCAGCTTACACATGAGAACTTTTACGCTGATGTCGCAAGGGACGTACTAAATTATGTTCAGCGCGATATGACTCACCCCAGCGGCGGATTTTATTCCGCAGAGGATGCCGAAAGCGCCGTCGATCCCGCCAGGCCGGAGGAAAAAGAGGAAGGCGCCTTTTACACCTGGATCAAAAGCGAGATCAATTCCCTTTTGACTCCCCGGGAAACCGCGGTATTCAACTATTACTACGATGTAAAAGCGAATGGCAATGTTACTTCCGATCCCCATAAAGAATTTGTAGGCGAGAACATCCTTTATATCGCTCATACTATAGGAGAAACCGCACGGCAATTTAATCTCACGGAAAAAGAGGTCGGGGAGATCCTTGCCCGCTCCCGTGAAGCACTATTCCGAACCAGGAAGCAGCGCCCCAAACCGCACCTTGATGATAAGATTTTGGTTTCCTGGAACGGCTTGATGATTTCGGCATTCGCCCGCGCTTTCCAGGTTTTGGAGGATGAGAAATATTTGCAAGCTGCAGAACACGCCGCTCAATTTATCCTGGACAATTTATATGATAAGAAAGCGAAGAAACTGCTGCGAAGATACCGCGATGGTGAAGCGCGTTACGAGGCTCACCTGGAGGATTATGCTTTCTTTACCCAAGGTTTGCTGGACTTGTATGAATCCTCACTGGACATTCGCTGGCTGAAGACCGCCATTGAAATGACCCAACAACAGAATGATCTTTTTTATGATAAGGCAAATGGTGGATTTTTTGATATATCGGGTAATGATCCCACCATCTTGATCCGCACCAAGGAATGGTACGACGGCGCTGAACCGACCGGGAACTCCATTGCGATTCTCAACCTTCTCCGACTATCTCAAATGACCGACAATCGGCAATGGCGGGAAATGGCAGATCAATCGCTGGCATATTTCGGAGAGCGGATGCTGAACACCCCGCAAGGTTTGGCGCAGTTCTTAGTGGCATTGGATTTCAGCCTCTCAAAACCGAAACAGATCATCATTGCCGGCAAAGCCGGTGATCCCCACACCAGGGCGCTGCTGGATGAAGTGCATTCGCGCTTTATTCCCAACAAGATCATTTTGCTGGCGGATAACGGCGCGGCGCAGGAAACGCTGGCTTCTTACATCCCCTTTATCGAAAACGTACAAATGATCAATGGAAAATCAACTGCCTATATTTGCGAGAATTATGCCTGTGAGCTTCCTACTTCGGATCGGGAGGTGGTGGCAAAATTGTTGAGAAACTCTTTTTAATTGCACGGGAAATCTAAAATCCCAATAAGGCTTCACCAAACTCTACAAGTAGTAATGAAAGCAAAGAGATATCAAAGTCGCAAATTAAGGGTTCCAAAAATGGATAAAATCTCGGGATCTGTAGTGTAGTGAGCGGCATAACATCAATAGCTTTTGATTTTTAAAACCCTTAACCTAAAATAAAGGAGGCAATTATGAACAGTTTTAAGCAGGCATTAAGTATAGCCGTTTTTCTGATTTTCGGGCTGGCTGCCGGCTCAGCGGCTTTAGGGCAGGAGCACCCGGAAGAACATCCTACTGAAGGGGAGAAAAGCGCAGCTGGTGCCGTGACAAAGGAAGTGATGGCAGAGGCGATAAAAAGCTATATCCAAAATGACGTTACTATGAAAGGAGGCTATTTCCTGGTGTACGACGCCAAAGCCAACACTCCACTGGCACTAACACTGGAAAAAGTCCACCGTGATAGACTGTCAAAGGTAAGTGAGGGTCTTTATTTTGCCTGCACCGACTTCAAAGCCAGCGATGGTAAAATGTATGATCTCGATTTCTTTATGAAAGCTACCGATAAAGGGCTGCAAGTTAGTGAAATAATGATCCATAAGGAAGCCGGAACCCCCCGCTACGGCTGGGTAGAAGAAGGCGGCGTTTGGAAACGTAAATAAAATCGAGAGGGCAAAAGCAGTGGCGGTTGGCGCTCGATATGCAACTGCCGCTGCCGAACCCGGAGGAATCATTTGGCAAGGAATAACAGCCTGAGCGGAAAATTATTTCAGATATTACAATTGTGCGCATTGTTTATCTCGTTCTCTGGAATTGCTGCGTATCTTTCCTGCTCGAAATCCCGCGCCTACACCAGTAATGAGATGAGAGAAATAAAGCTCTCTTATGCTTTCACCGTGGTGAACATACCGTCGGGAGCCAAACGGGTTGACATTTGGGCGCCGCTGCCTCAATCGGATCTCCGGCAAACTGTCTCCAATCTGGAAATCAGGTGCGGCTATCCCTACTCCTTCGAGAGCGAGCCGGAATATGATAATTCCA
>CAZVKP010000425.1:0-3571 GCA_964627635.1 uncultured Calditrichaceae bacterium
CTCCTTAACAATCGCATTTAGTGTGGTATTTTTGTCTCTGACTATTGGATTGCTTTACGGTAGCATTTCCGGATATTTAGGCGGTTGGCCGGACGCTGTGTTGATGCGAATTCTGGATTTTCTTCTGGCATTTCCCGCAATTTTTTTGATTATTGCCATAGTTGCAATTTTTCGGCCGGATTTGTGGTATTTTATCTTAATTCTCAGTTTTACCGGATGGATGGAGTCCGCCCGCCTGATACGTGCGGAAGTTCTCTCGGTAAAAAATCGTGATTTTGTGACAGCAATAAAAGGATTGGGATTCGGACATCTGCATATATTGTTTAAACATGTGATTCCCAATAGCCTCACGCCGTTGCTGGTTTCCGCTCCATTAAAAATTGGTGAAATTATTTTACTGGAATCCGGCTTAAGTTTTCTTGGTATTGGCGTTCAACCACCCACACCCAGTTGGGGAAATATTATAAGCGACGGAAAAGATGTGTTACTGGAAGCAAGCTGGATTTCCACATTTCCGGGCATTTTCATTATCCTTACAGTGGTGAGTTTTAATTTTGTTGGAGAGGCAGTTCGCCGGAGCCTGAGTAACCAAACCTGACAGAAGTGACATGAAATTATGAGATAAGGTAAAGATTTTAAAAGAATAATCCGATAATTAAGGTAGTTTTACGGCAAAATCCGTGGGAAAATAGGTAAAGTGAATTTTAGAAAGGGATAATTAGGAAGAGTGGATAAGGAAGTCAAAAAGATTGAAGCGGCAATTATTGGGGAATCCCCCCAAATAAGAAATGTGATTAAAACCGCACGCAAGATTGCTGCAAGCTCCTCACTTACCACACTAATTATTGGAGAGAGTGGTACCGGTAAAGATCTCATCGCCCGCTTGATTCATCAATACAGTCCTTTTTCCAATCAGCCTATTGTGGACATTAATTGCGGCGCTATCCCCGAAAATTTACTGGAGTCTGAGTTATTCGGACACGAAAAAGGTGCTTTTACCGGCGCTTATTCCCGTAAACAGGGTCTCTTTGAGTTAGCACGTGGTGGTACAATTTTTCTTGATGAAATCGCCAATACCAGTGAAAATTTCCAGGTAAAACTGCTAAAAGTTGTGGAAAACAAGAAATTTCGCAGAATTGGCGGTGTGGAAGAGGTAAGTGTCTCTACCCGCATCGTCACAGCTACCAATGTGGATTTATATGAGGCATCAAAAAATGGCAAATTCAGGGAAGATTTATATTATCGCTTGAACGTTTATAAGATTAATTTACCACCGTTGCGAAAACGCGGGGAAGATGTTTTGCTACTTGCTCAACATTTTATTCAACACTTTAATGAAGAATATGGCAAGGAAGTAAAAGGTTTATCACCTTCTGCCAGCCAGTTTGTTAAAAGTTATCCCTGGCCCGGCAACATACGTCAATTAAAGAATGCAATTGAGAGGGCTGTCCTGGTAGAATCTGAGGAGTGGATTGAAACCGATGATCTTTCCCTGGATTATGAAAATTTTTCAATCCCTGAAAAACCCCAGAAGGCGAAGGGAAAGCAAACTCAAAATTCAAATTTCAACCGATTCGATATTCCCGATGACGGAGTTGCTCTGGAAGACGTTGAGCGGGATTTAATTTTAAGCGCATTAGAAAAAGCTCAAGGTAATTTGAGTCACACTGCCAGGTTGCTGCGAATCAATCGTGGTAAATTACGCTATCGTCTGGAGAAATTGGGAATTAAGTCCCAGGACGTTTTGCAGTTTAAGAATCAGGCATTCAGCACTTTGTAATTAAACATTCTCCCATACCAATTCTTATAATATCCGAATTTTTAATCTCTTTTTAATTTTTCTAAATTAAAACCAAAATATCTATCATTTCGGAACCATTTTGCCAAAAATAATTAAAATGATAAAATTTTGATAATTGGAATGCAACATTTAATTTGGATGTTTAAATATTTTTTACAAATTTAACCAATATAAAAAAACAGGAGGTAATATGCGGTTGAGGAATAAAAGCATGAAGCCAAGTCTGGTACTGTTTTTGGTTGTATTGGTCATGGGGTTTTCGATGGGATTTGCCGGAGATGATGTGTACGAAGTGGGTGATGCGGTAGATAATTTCAGCTTAAAGGATTATAGTGGAAAGAAATATGTGCTAAAAGATTTTAAAGACTCCGAAGCAATTGTTTTAATGTTCATCGCCACCCGTTGCCCGGTTTCCAATGCATATAATGAACGGATGGTAGAACTTTATGACAATTACCAGTCCAAAGATGTTTCCTTTGTTGGCATTAATTCCAATAAACAGGAAGACGTGGAAGAGGTTGCCGAACATGCGGAAAAACATGGGTTTGAATTCCCGGTATTGAAAGATCATAACAATGAAATTGCTGATGAATTTGGTGCTCAGGTAACGCCGGAAATCTATGTGTTAAACCCGGAATACAAAATCCTTTATCACGGCAGAATCGATGATTCGCAGCGTGAGGGCAATGTTGAATCAAAAGACCTACGAAATGCCCTGAATGAGATATTGGCTGATAAATCAGTCTCTACAACTAAAACAAAAGCATTTGGATGCTCAATTAAGCGGGTAAAAAAATGACCTTTTTCAGATTAATTTTTCTGATTTTTGTTTTTGTTTTAATAAGCCTTACCGGTTGTAATGGTGATCAAAATAAAGCTGAAAAAGCAAATGGCCAAAATGCGTCGGAATTGATTGAACAGGGAAATTTTCAGGTAGACTTAGTTGGTCCGGAGCAGTTAAATGCTTTAATTAAGCAAAGAAATGGAAAAGTGTTGTTGTTGAATGTGTGGGCTACCTGGTGTATCCCTTGCCGGGAAGAATTCCCTGACCTGGTAAAGTTGGCAGATAATTACCAGAATGACGATGTGGAGGTGGTTGGTGTAAGTGCCGATTTTCCGGATGAAATTGACAGCAAGATCATTCCTTTTCTGAAATCTCAGGAAGTCAATTTCAAGGTGTATATACAAAATTTTGAGGATCAGGATGATTTTATTAACCGATTAAACCAGGATTGGAGTGGTGCATTGCCCGCTACTTTTATTTTTGATAAAACCGGTACACAAAGGAAATTCCTGTTAGGGAAGCAAGATTTTGAGACATTCAAAGAAGCTGTTGAAAAAATAAAAGGGTAATCGGCTACACAAATCTTTTAAAACCAAAGGCGGGTTAAATTACCCGCCTTTGGTTCTTACCGCTAAATAAAAATTATAGATTCCTTCTTTGTAACAATATCAAATGTATGTCGTATTATTAAATTTAATGTGAAAATAATAATTAAAATGTTGCTTCCATTGTTTTGTTCATTCATATTTCACAATCCGATGAGCATCAAAATCCCGGGATATTCAGATTGAGATCTTTTCTGAAAATAATGCGAATTTGTTCCCACCATAACTTAGATGAATTTATAATTCCAAATCGTTCAAAATAATCAATGAAGGAGGACAATTAAATGACTCATTATGTTTCATCTTTGCTGTGCTTGCTACTCTTCTTATTAGATCGGAAGAGCACACGTCTGAACTCCAGTCACACTTGAATCTCGTATG
>CAZVKP010000426.1:0-3338 GCA_964627635.1 uncultured Calditrichaceae bacterium
ACATAATGGGCTTGTCGGGGCGTGAGGACATCACGATTGATATTAAGAAATTCCATAGTTCGTTTCAATTGATTTTCCTGATCCTCAACATCGTAAATTGTGAAATTGGATTGATAACCTGCATATTTGGCTTCGTGATGCAAAATACGAGCAGAAATTGAATGAAAAGTCCCGATCCACAAAGGTCTTACAGAAGTCTGCAGAAGCGATTCTATTCGCTGTTTCATTTCGTTGGCAGCTTTGTTGGTAAACGTAACCGCTAAAATTTGGTGTGGATGTGCCAAACCTTTCTCAATTAGATAAGCAATCCGGTAAGTTAAAACTCTGGTTTTTCCACTGCCTGCCCCTGCCAGGATCAAAAGGGGACCTTTGGTATGGCATACAGCTTCTTTTTGCTTTGGATTTAAAGCTGTTAGTAATTCACTGTCCGACATTTTTAAAATTGATGCCTCATTGATTTTCTAACCGGTTAATATATTAAAACATACCAATTATTGAAAGTTAAATTTGGGAAGATGTTTTATGAATTTTATATTTCAAGATAAGATAATTTAAAAATGTTGTGTTCAAAATGAAAAAAATTGTCACGTTTACATGATATTATTATCTTAAATATAAATAAAAGAAGGAGCTGTCCATGACATTCGATGATTTTAAAAATTCGTTGGGTAATGATGTTCCACCAGACGATATAAATGAGCCACTAAAAGCACTTTGGCAAGACGGTAAAAACGATTGGGATACGGCTCATCAAATTGCACAATCCATTGATAATTCTGATGGTGCCTGGGTCCATGCCTATTTGCATCGCAAGGAAGGAGATGTGGGAAATGCTTCTTACTGGTATTCCAGAGCAGGTCGGAAAATGCCAAATTCGACTCTGGAAGAGGAATGGGAAGCCCTCGTAAAGGAATTCTTATAATTGCTATTCAATTTCAAGAACATGTGTTTAGGATTTATCACCGGTTATTTCGGCGAACCTCTCTTCTAACCCGATCAAATTTTGCTTTATTGCGGGCGTGTTCAGCAGCGGTTCGTGCAAAATAATGCCCACCGTCACCGGTTGCCACAAAATACATAAATTTAGTATCCGCAGGATAAAGGGCAGCCATAATGGATTGTTTACCCGGATTGCTAATAGGTCCGGGAGGCAATCCTTTTTGACGATATGTATTATATGGCGAATCAATTTCCAGATGTTTATTAAGCAATCGCCGGGGGGGACCTGGCAAAATGAATTGAATTGTGGGGTCTGCCTGAAGTAACCACCCACGATTTAATCGATTATGATAGACCGAACTGACCAGTACTCGTTCAGAATCCACCACCACTTCGCCTTCAATAATAGACGCCAGGGTGATGATTTCATGTCGACTCATCTCCAGATACTGCATTCTATGCTGTATGCTATCCGGTTTAAAAACCGACAACGTATTGTTTACTAACAATTCAATAATATCTCTTTCATTTACACCGTAAGTTAGAAAATAAGTCTCCGGCAACAGATAGCCCTCCAGGTTGGGTGCCGGAATATTAAATGAATCGCACAACATAGAATCATACACCAGTTGCATGAAATGAATAGAATCACTGTCTAATTTTTCTTTGAGTATGGATGCCATTTCATGGGACCTCGAGCCTTCCGGAAAAGTTACCTTAATATCGGCGAACCTGGGATTACGCAAATAATTCAGTAAATGCCAGGGATGAAGATCTTTCGGCACTTCAAATAATCCGGCTTTTAATTGATTCTGATATCCTGAAATTTTACCAAGTATGATAAATATTTGTTTATGTTGCAGTAAGTTATTCTCAGCCATTATTTTGGCAATTTCTGTTAGGGAAGAACCTTTTGGAATGAATACAGTTTTTGATGATACACTGTTTACTTCAGATTTTTGATAGGGAGGAAATAAACCATAGGCACCAATGACAATAAGAAATATTAAACTGAAAGATACTACCCATTTTATGTAACGCCGTCCATAGTAAAGGATTGCACGCCAGCCCACATAACCGCCAAAACCAATTTGCGCCAAGTATTTATACAGCTTTTTCACTCCCTGAAAATCCTATTTACTTATTTCCAATGTTAGTTGTAGGTCCAATGATCGACAAAACTGATAATTTAGAACTCCCCCAATCTCTGCAGGTAATTTTGCGAAAAAATAGCAAACTTGATTTATTTTTATAATCCAGTTCGACTCGCGATAATAACGCAAATTCTCCCTCGTTCAATTTAGGCTTTTACTTTTTTCGATCAATTGTTCAAGTTTTTCATAGGCAGCACCACTGTCAATCGATTCGATTGCTTTTTTTACCCCATCGATAAAATTATCGACCATTCCGCTGACTTTCAAAGCTGCGGCAGCATTTATTACCGTTACATCTCTGGGACCTCCTTTATTTCCCTCAAGTATTTTCAGGAAGATCTTTTTATTCATCTCCGCATCTCCCCCTTGAATACTCTCACTGGGCCATCGCTTTAAACCCAACTCTTCGGGCGTTAGCTCATACTTTTTAATATCCTGTTGATTAATTTCAATTATGTGGGTTGTACCACAAATATTTACTTCATCCAATCCGTTTTCTCCGGATACCACCATACCGCTAAAAATTTCAAATTCTCGCAACACCTGGGCCATAATTTCCAATACTTTTTGATCGTACACCCCAATCAGTTGCCGCTTGGTCAGTGCCGGTTTGGTTAAAGGATCGAGAATGTTGATCATGGTTCTGGCACCCAGGCTTTGACGGATTCCAGCAAAATTTCTGACAACCGGTTTATAACGAGGGGCAAATATAAATGCCAATCCAATTTCATCAAATATCCGGTAAAAATCATCAGGAAAAAGTTCGGTTTTTACTCCCAGGGCTTTCAACACATCTGCACTCCCACACTGGCTGGATACCGAACGATAGCCATGTTTGATGACCTTTGCGCCTGCACCAGCAGCCACAACCGAGGCGACAGTGGAAATGTTGAATGTACCTAAATTATCGCCACCGGTGCCACTATTGTCAATCGCGTTTTTGTCGGCAATTGATAACGGAGTAATGCGGTCTCGGTAGGCCTGCACAGATCCGGCAAGTTCATCCACGGTGCTTCCTTTAAGTTGTAAAGCCACCAAAAAAGCAGATATTTGCGCTTCGCTCGCTTCATCGGATAAAATTTCGTTCATTACCTTGTAAGATTCCTCCCTGGTTAAGCTCTCCCCTTCCATAAATTTGTTGATTGCTTCTTTAATCATTAATTTTTCCCCCAAGATATTTGCTTATTGCAAACTACGTCAAAAAAGTTCCATTGAGTTGAAAACTTCAGATTTATTCACTCTTAC
>CAZVKP010000426.1:3348-3556 GCA_964627635.1 uncultured Calditrichaceae bacterium
TTTTGATAGTATTGGTCAATTTTATTTCTAAATTCCTTATCTTCTCCGTAACTTTTATGAACAGGATAAAATTTATTTTGATATTCAACTTTATTATTTGAGAATGTTATTTCCAAATGACCTAAATATTCTCCATCAAATCCAGGTTGTACAACGATCTGCTTTCCTATTTTTTTTACGGTTTTTTCCTGGGTATGTCCAGCGACAA
>CAZVKP010000427.1:0-3531 GCA_964627635.1 uncultured Calditrichaceae bacterium
TCTACACTCTTTCCCTACACGACGCTCTTCCGATCTAGAGATGAAAGGATTGACTGCCGGCGAGGCAAAAAAAATCAGTTCCGATTGGCTGGAGCGTTTTGAACTCACCCAGTGGGCGGATCACAAAGTGCAGGATTTAAGTAAGGGAATGCAGCAAAAGGTACAGTTTATTGGAACCATTATGCATTCACCCGAGATGCTGATTGTGGATGAGCCGTTTTCCGGTTTAGACCCAATAAATACGAAATTCTTAAAGGATATTTTACTTGAAATGAAACGAAAAGGGACCACCATAATTCTCTCGACGCATTTAATGGATCAGGCAGAAAAATTATGCGATGATATTTGCTTGATTAACCGGGGAGAAATTGTGCTCCAGGGTGCCATATCGAAAGTGAAAAGAAACCACAGCCACAATGCTGTTCTACTGGATTATTCCGGAGATGGACATATAATTCATGAGCTTCCGTTTGTCAAAGATGTAAATGAATATAGTAATTACATGGAAGTTCAGTTGGAAGATGAGACGGAGCCTCATCAACTTTTTAAAGCACTTGCCGAGACGGACTTATCGGTGCGTCGGTTTGAAGCTGCAGAAACCTCATTAAATGACATTTTCATCGAAATAGTGGGGGGGGCGAAGAATGAAGAAAATAATTAAACTTATAAAACGTGAGTTCTTAACCAAAGTTTTCACCAAAGGATTTCTCATCGGTACTCTTTTAGGTCCCATTTTCCTTTTGGGAATTATGTTTGGCCCCGCCTATTTCATGACCCTCTCCTCCGAAGAGCCGATGACGATCTATGTGGTGGATCATACGGGTACAATGTTGAGCCCATTGAAAAACACTTTTAATGATACCTTGAAAAACGGTCAACCCCGTTTTGTATTTTCCCCGTTAAAGCCGGCCGATTATCAAAAAAATGCCGATATTTACAGGCAAGATGTTGAAGAATCCACTGTTGATGCGATCATTATTTTTCCTGAAGATTTGAAAGAGAATAATAATGTGACCTATGTGGGTCGGACAGTAAGCGATATCGACCTAATTCAAAAGTTCAGGAATGGAATTTCTGACATTGTTAATAATGACCGCTTGCGGGAAGCCGGATTCGATCCCCAGTTAGTCAAGAAACTGACCAGTAAAGTGGATATTCAAACCAGGAAGTTAGTAGAGGGAGAAGAACAGGAACGAGGATTCGATCAGGAGTACATTTCTTCAATGATATTCCTGTTTATTTTGTATATCACCATTATCGTGTATGGCAGTTCGGTAATGAGAAGCGTGATTGAAGAAAAGACTTCAAGAATAATTGAAGTACTGCTTTCTTCAACGAATTCATTTCAATTTATGATGGGAAAACTATTTGGCGTGGGAAGCGTTGGACTGGTTCAATACCTGATTTGGGCCAGTATGGCTGTGGCAACTTTTTTTGTGGCGACCAGTTCCATGCCGGCAATTGCACAATACATCAATATTTCACCTGATATTTTATTTTATTTCGTATTATTCTTTGTGATTGGCTTTTTCACTTTTTCGACCTTGTATGCGGCTGTGGGTGCAATGTGTTCTGATATGCAGGATGCCCAGTCGCTTTCCACACCGGTGACAATTTTAGTAATTATTCCCTTTATTATCAGTTTTATGGTTATTAAAAATCCCTCAACAGACATGGCTCAATTGCTGTCTTTCTTACCTTTTTTTACACCACTAATCATGTTTCTGCGAATTAGTCTGGTAACGCCGCCATTTTGGGAAATTTTAACTGCTTTGATTATCAATATTTTGGTAATTATTGGAATAGTCTGGCTGGCAAGCCGCATTTTCCGGGTGGGAATTCTAATGTACGGAAAGCGTCCCACGGTGCCGGAAATTGTCAAATGGATACGGTATTCATAATTTAGATGTTTGAATAGTTTACCTGCTTGGATAGATAATTCCGGGGCTATTATTTATGGATTGTTCTTAAAAACAAATTTTTACAAAAAATCTCTCCGTATTTTTCGATCCCAACTCTTACTGAAAATTCGGGTTCTCCCTTCATAAGCATCAAGTTCTGCCTGAATCCGAAAGTGTGTTTTGGTGGAAGTTAAAATTGTTCGGGTTATTGTTTTGATGCTCCAATTATCCCGCTTAAAACAGGTTTCCCATTGAGTTTCACCTTTCACCGAATCAAAATTATCATATTCATAAGTGTACCATTCCATGGCTTTGGAACTGACTTCCAGATTTATGTCTTCTAACCGATAGGTCCCTTTATCTCTCAACACTTCCAGTGTGGAGATGTCTTCTGCCAGGTCTCTTTTAACCCACCAGTTTGCACGTTTGGGTTCCTCCTGTATTTTGGGAACCGGTTCTGCAGCTTCCGGCTCTTCGAATTGACGTAATAGTTTATCCTCTTCTTTTGGTTCTCTAACAGGTAATGATAAAGAACTCTCTCCGGTAAATATGGATAACCTCACTGGTTCCGGTGGCGGCCAGGCAAGGGGCCAGTAAGAGGTTGAAATGGCGATGCGAAATCGATGACCTTTTGGAAAAACCTGGGCAACCTGATTCAAATTAATTTGAATTTTGTAACGCTTATTTGTTTCTAAATACTCAGGTTGTTCGTGACTATCCCGATGGGTTAAGTTTAATATACCATAGGTAATGCGGGTTGCTTTGTCGTCAGGGGCAATGCTGGATAAACGAACGGTGACAATGGCGACGGGTTTGTTAGATGCGATAACCAAATTCAGAACCGGCGCCCCTAATATTTCCATCTTTTCTTTGAGTGGACGGCTATCAAATACCAGCGCCCCTCCATCTTCCTGACGCTGATCATGCGGAAGGTCCGGTGTGGCGCTGTAAGAACACCATTTACCTGCGAATAAACCCACACTTAATGGAGATTGAATGGTTAATTTTCGTTCGGCAACTTTGCTCCCTGGTTTGGCAATCCGGCCAGCACCTAAAGGATATTTTCGGTATTCAATGTTTGGCGAGGGCCAGGTATTTTCTGCCACCCAGCGTCCGGGACGATATTGATAACTGGTGGTGGGTGGGACGTTATCCTGCATCCAGACGCGCAACATGGGCTCATCCATAATGCTGTTATCTATTCCTTTTAACCATTTGTCCCACCAACGGAGTGATTCCTGTAAAAAACCAATAGCAGGCCCTGGCTTACCAACATGGGGGTATTTATGGCTCCACGGACCGATATAACCTTTTCGCGGAACCTTGAGATTTTCTAACAATCGAAATACCGCATTTGAATAACCATCTGCCCAACCACTGGCTGCAAATACCGGGCATTTAATGGCAGAATAATTTTCACAAATTGAACCATGTTTCCAATAATCATCCCTTTTTTGATGTGTTAACCATTTTTCTAACCATAAACCGCTTTGTTCAAGCCGCCGTAACCACATGTTCCGCCAATTTTCTCCGACAACTTCCGGATCGGGTGGCTTGGCATTTCTGGAAAACATTGTTGATGCCCAGGAGAGATTGTCACCCAAAAGACAGCCCCCCATATAATGCACAT
>CAZVKP010000428.1:0-3528 GCA_964627635.1 uncultured Calditrichaceae bacterium
AAACACCGCAGCATAAAGTAACCACCTCTTTTCAATTAAATCATCCCAATGATAATGCCGAGAACGTAAATTTGGGTCTGGAGTACTGGTGGCAAGATTTATTCGCATTACGCGGAGGATATGTTACCGGTCGATTGGAAGAAGACCTCTCCTTCGGATTTGGTGTTCATTTACCGATCTCAATTGCAGATTTCAGGTTTGATTATTCATATAGCAATTTTAACAGGTTGGGATATATAAATCGGTTTTCTGCGCATTTGCAATTTTAAAGGGTAATTAAATGATGAAGTGTATTAAATTTTTCTTACTATTTTCTTTTGTTTTTTTAATGGTATCATGTTCACAGGACAAAATTCCACTCCCAAACGTCCCTAAAGGTGAAGAACTTTTTGGGAATGTAGGAAAGGAAGTCTATAATCTAATCAATCCTATCCTGGATGCGGAACATGGTTACAATTTCAACCAGCCGGCAGACATATATCGCGGTGCGGATAATTTTTTATATATTTGTGATACCGGAAATAACCGCATTGTTATGATGGATATTGGAGGAGTTATCCAGGGAGTGTCGCAACCGATAGATCATCCCGTAGCCATATCCCAAAATGATAGTCTGGAATTATTAGTTGTAAACAAAACTAACCGGGTATACAAAATTGACTTATTGTCGGTAAATCATAGTATAAATCAGGCACCAGTCGAGTTGGTGTATGAACAAACCAGTGAACCGACAAGGCAGTTCACTGGCATTACCGTGCATAACGGATTTGAATACTATGTCTCAGTAATTGATGTTGCAGATAGCAGCACTAATTTTAAAGAATTTAGTTTCATATACGACTTTGACAAAAATCATATTCTGAAAGGACCTTTACCTTTATTTGTAAATGGAACGGGTTTATTTTCCACAATATTACCCACCTCTGTACTTTCTTTGAGGGAAAGATATCTGGACGTATCCGCTCAATCGGAAGATACACCAGCGTTTATGTTCACCCATATCGGACGAACCAGTTTACTACAAAATACATTTAAATATCAGCATGTTACCACAAGAATTGTGGAGGGATCAGTCATGTTAACTCCCAATACAGCATTGATTGGATCTGACATATATGAACCCAATAAATTCTGGCGGCTGCAAGATGTAACCATAGATCGCCAGGGATTTGTTCTTTTGGTAGATGCCGGTCGGTCGATTAATTCCGATGATACAACCAGGGCACTTCCCGGTTTTTATCGATTTGCGCCATCCGGTAAGCAGTTACAATCCGTCCTGGGATTGGGAAATGATCCAAGGGAGTTTAATAATCCAAAGGGCATTGCCATTACGCCATTCCTTGAACAGCAAATTGTTTACATATCGGATACCGGAAATGATCGGGTGATGATGTTCCAGCTCTCGACTCAATAGTAAATAAAATAAAATTTGAGTCGTTATTATTGTAGGTTAAACTTTCGTATTCATTTGCATAATTTTATCCCGAGATTAAATGCACAATTTTCCCACTTTAATTGCCAATTAAATCATATAATCGGGTATTAACCAAACCTCTCAATCTTTGTTAGTCTCCTTTTGAAAATCCGGAATAATGTTGGTATTTTGGAAACTAAATTGATTTGCTAAAACGACTTGATTTAGATATTTTTATCCACAGAAAATTTTAAAAAAGGTGTAAAATGTCAAAAGGAGATCTCCCCCGTACTTTAAGTGGTCGCGATGCGTTCATGCTAATCGTAGGCAATATTATCGGAATTGGCATTTTTACCACAACCGGTTATATTTCTCAATATGCGCAGTCGCCCGGTGGAATGATTTTCTTGTGGTTTATGGGAGGACTTTTGGCTTTTTGTGGTGGTCTTACTTATGCTGAATTGTCATCTCGGTTTCCTCATGCAGGGGGCGATTTTCATTATCTCTCTCATGCCTATCATCCGATGCTGGGCTATTTATTCGGGTGGGCAGCCTACGTGGTTACGTACACCGGTTCAATTGCGGTAATTGCAGTGGGATTCGCCCATTATTTTCTGAATCTTTTTCCGGAAGTTATCCGAGCATTTCAATTTTCTATCCCGTTAATATCACTTGATATAACTTCCGTTAAAATAGTATCCGTTATTATTACTTTTCTCTTTACGCAGTTAAATATTCGGGGTATCCGTTCCGGCGCCCGTTGGCAAACCGTTTTAACAATATTTGGCATTGTGACGCTATTGGCCTTTATTATACTTGGATTTTCTTCCAAAGCTGCGGATTGGGAAAATCTAACTCCTTTTTTAAATGAGGGTTTAAATTTACAAACATTTTCCCTGATGGGTGTTGCATTAATCGGTATTTACTTTACTTATTCCGGTTGGACGGTCATAGTTTATGTTGCAGGAGAGGTGAGAGAACCTCAAAAATCAATTCCCGGTGCCATGGTCGCTGGTATCCTTACGGTTACTTTTCTCTACATTTTAATTAACATTGTTTATTTTCTTGCCATGCCAATTGAGCAGATGGAGGATGTGGTTGATATCGGATTTAGAACTTTTGCTGCGTTAAGGGGAGAAAGCTGGTCGATCTTTTTTACCGCAATGATTATGATTGCGGTGTTAAGTACCCTCAATTCCACTGTTCTCTCAGGTGCCAGAATATATTATGCCATGGGTAAACAGGGTCGATTTTTTAGACAGGCGGGCGAGCTTCATTCTAAATATCAAAGTCCTGGCAATTCATTATGGCTGCAGTTTGGCTGGACGGTATTGTTAATTTTAAGTGGCACCTTTAATCAATTACTTACCTATACCGTTTTTATTATGATATGTTTTGCCTTTTTGGCGGGAATTAGTGTATTTCTGCTTAGGAGAAAACACCAGACAAATCGGGAGATTTATCACGCCTGGGGTTACCCGGTAACACCAATCCTTTTCTCAGCAATTTCGGGATGGATCATGCTAAATACGTTATGGAATCATCCATGGGAATCCTTGTTGGGAATTCTCGTGGTTGTGATTGGCATTCCCTTTTATTTTTATTTTGAGAGAAAATCGGAAAAAAAGAATGATTTTATTGGGAAAAATCGTAAGTAAAAGAAAAAATAACTATGTTGTTCCAGAATAGATTTTTTATTGTTTATTCGAAATATACTGAGAACTTGCATTTAATATGGTTATTCCAACAATTTCATTTCCATCATAATGGTAAATGAATTCATTTTCCATGATGCTATCTGTTGCTTTTTGAGGTTTTCTAAAACTTATGTATAGTGTATCAGTCTCTTCATCATAATCTACCCAGTATGGTCTTTTTTTTATTTTGAGTAATGCTGGTATTACGGAAATATCAATATCTAATGTTTTTTCCATAAAGTTCCTTTCAAAATTAACTTCTCTTCTTTCGAAGTAAAAAAGGATGTTATTACAAACCCTTCGTTTTTCATTTCTCTATAGACCACAACGCAATATTTTTCAGAAATCACAGTTTTGCTATAGTATTTCAAAGCAATTTTGGCACCTTTTGTTCCTTGGACAATGAAATCGGGATCC
>CAZVKP010000429.1:0-3524 GCA_964627635.1 uncultured Calditrichaceae bacterium
TTTCAACTTTAGCTCAAGCTGGTGAAAATATCGTTTCAACCAGTTATCTCTATGGCGGTACTTATAATCAATTTAAAGTGGCTCTCCCCAGGTTTGGCATTGATGTAAAATTTGTGGATGGCGATAATCCCGGCGATTTCGAAAAATTGATCGATAGTAAAACCAAAGCAATATATATCGAAACTATCGGGAATCCCCGACTGAATATTCCCGATTTTGAAGCAATTGCTGATGTGGCTCATCGGCATGGAATTCCGCTCATTGTGGATAACACATTCGGCGCTGGCGGTTACCTCTGCCGTCCCATTGATTACGGAGCAGATATTATCACCCATTCAGCCACTAAATGGATTGGCGGACACGGGACCTCCATTGGAGGAGTGCTGGTTGACTCGGGAAAATTTAATTGGGCAAATGGCAATTTCCCGGTTTTCACTGAGCCCAGTCCTGCTTATCATGGGATAAATTTTTGGGAAACATTCGGAGCGGATAGCCCCTTAGGAAATATCGCTTTTATTGTCAGGGCTCGGGTTGAGCAGTTGCGGGATTTAGGACCTTGTCTCAGTCCGTTCAATTCATTCCTGTTTTTACAGGGTTTGGAAACACTTTCTCTGAGGGCAAGCCGGCACAGCGAAAATGCTTTAAAATTAGCTCATTGGTTAAGAGAGCATGCTAAAGTTGAATGGGTTTGGTACCCCGGCTTGGAAGACCATCCCCATCACCAGAATGCCAAAAGATATCTTAGGGACGGTCATTTTGGCGGCATTATCGTCTTTGGAATTCAAGGTGGTTTGGAAGCCGGACGAACATTTATCGATAATGTTGAACTTTCCAGTCTCCTGGCGAATGTAGGCGACGCAAAAACATTGGTCATTCATCCTGCTTCTACAACTCATCAACAATTAAGCGAACAGGAACAGAAAGATTCCGGTGTCCGACCGGAGATGGTAAGAGTATCGGTTGGTATCGAACATATCGACGATATCATTGCAGATTTTGAAAAAGCATTGACTAAGGTTTATGAAACGGTAACTGTTTAATTTTTAAAGAAATAGGGATGACTATGAAGATTTTGAAATTTGGCGGCACATCTATTGGCTCTGTAAATCGGCTTAAATCGGTACTGAGCATTATTAAAAATGCAGCAGCACAAAATCAAATAATTGTGGTGGTATCTGCTTTAGAGGGTGTCACAAATCTGCTCATTTCTTGTACTAAACTGGCGAGAGTAGGAGATTCCACATGGATGGCAAATGTAGAACAAATAAGGAAACAGCATCAATTTTTCATTGAACAATTAGTCGCACAGCAATATAGAACAACATTGCAGCAACAAATTGATCACAAAGTGAATTCACTTTACCTTTGGTTAGGACAGTTGATGGAAAGTAATTATTCTATTTCCGAAATTTTAGATAGGATACTAAGTTTGGGAGAGCAACTATCCGCTTCGATTATCGTCGGTGCCTTAAATACAATAGGTGTAAAAGCTTTTCCGGTCAATGCTGTGGAATTGATTTGTACCAATGAAAATTTTGGAGAAGCCGAAGTGAATTTCCAAATAAGCAATCGGCAAATCGTAAACAAATTCAGTGAGTTCCCAACCAACGAAATTCCGATTGTTACCGGATTTATTGGTGCAACACCTGAAGGAAAAATCACCACTTTAGGCAGAAATGGATCGGATTACACTGCCACAATTTTAGGAGCCGCACTGGATGCCGAGTTGGTTGAGTTCTGGACAGATGTGGATGGTATCTTAACTGCAGATCCGGCATTGGTTTCCGATGCAGTGACCTTAAAGAGTATCAGCTACAGTGAAGCATCCACCATTGCAAACTTCAGGACCAATGTTTTACATCCTAAAACAATCCAGCCACTGGAAAGAAAGAGGATACCAGCCGTTATCAAAAATACTTTGTATCCTGATGGTGAAGGTACAATTATATCCTCACAGTCGGTTTATCGAGATAATGATATACAAACTGTGTCTTTGGTTCGCAATACCGCACTTCTGGAGATTAAAACAACTGGAAATAATACAGATGAACTATCGAAAAAGATAACCGATCGTCTTTGGGAATTAAATATTCCGATTTATATGGTATCGCCTGTCACTGATACCGGGTCCTTCAATATTGCCATGAATCTTCATCAGATATCACAGGTATCTGAAATACTAAGAAATGAATTTTCATCTTTTTCGGAATTTGGACCTGTATCTGAACTTCAAATCCATAAAAATGTCAGTGTGATTGCATTGGTGGGAAATGACTTGCACTTGCTACACGAAATTAGTGAACGGGCAATTAGAGGATTGGCGGAAAATGATTTCAAAGTTTTAGGTCATTCAAACGGTTATTCTCATCATACTGCGTCTTTGGCGTTAAGTAATGATCAATCACTGGAAGCCTTGTCATTTATACATAACACCCTGGTACTGCCTCGTAATAGAATAGACCTGGCAATTTCCGGAGTCTCCGGAAAAGTAGGACAAGCATTTCTTAAATTATTAAGAATAAAGAAAAATTGGATAACTAAAGAATTAGGCTTGGATATTCGAATTGTGGGCGCAAATAATACCCGGAAGATGATCTGGAATAATGACGGATTTACCCCCGATCAGGTATTGAATCAATTAGATCGAGGGTTGGAAAACGATTGGTCAGAATTCTATCAATATTTGAAATCTCACTCAGTTTTTCCCTTAATATTTGTGGATTCCACAGCCTCACAGTCCATTGCTCAGGGTTATCATTCGTTGTTAGATTCTGGAATATCTGTGGTAACACCAAACAAAATAGCAAATACATTAAAGTTTTCTTATTATAAAACTCTTCGGCAAATCACCAGACTTAAAAAACTTGAGTATCGATACGAAACCACTGTGGGTGCAGCAACACCTTTCATTAAAAGCGCAAAAGACCTCATGGAAAGTGGTGACAAAATTTTAAGGATTGTGGGAATTCTTTCCGGCACACTTTCATTTGTTTTCAGTCAATTGAATGCCGGTAAATCATTTTCCACCGCAGTTCGGGAAGCCATGAAATTGGGCTATACCGAACCCCATCCTGCAATCGATCTCTCCGGGGAGGATATGGTACGCAAGCTTCTCATTCTGATCCGGGAAGCTGGTTATGAAATGGAACTGCAGCAAATCTCTGTGGAAAGTTTAATTCCGGAAAAATTAAAGGGAATTTCTGATCCTGAAAAATTTGTAGATTCACTAACAAATTACGATCAAGACTGGAAAGTTAAAGTTCAAAATGCAAGGAAGAAGGGAAATCATTTGGTCTATTTAGCAAGTTTCGATGGAAAATCTGCTCAGGTCAAAATAGAGGAAGTGTCTGAAAATGCACCGGTAGCAGGAGTTCGCGGCACTGAAAATGTGGTATCTTTTTATTCCGAACGCTTTTCGGAAATTCCGTTGACCATAAAAGGTCCGGGGGCGGGACCGGAATTTACAGCCGCCGGCGTTCTGGATGATGTTATAAAAGCGGCACTTTCACTCTCACGAAAAAATA
>CAZVKP010000430.1:0-3524 GCA_964627635.1 uncultured Calditrichaceae bacterium
TTGAATTAACTTTTCTTTTGCTTCGTCCATAATACCGCCCTTAGTTGTCCAAAAAAAATATAAATTTACTTTGGGTTGAAAGCAAAACATCTAATTTTTCTTACAAATTTGAGCTTTTTTTAATAACATAATGGTATTATATAATTTGACCGGCTGCTGTATTTATTTTCCTATGATAAAATGAGGGTGGAAATAAAGTTGAATTTTTTATAAATTAAATAATATTGATTGATTGGGTTGGAAATTTTAGTTTCACTAATCATTTATGGGATTCTTTAGGGGCAATTAATGAATAAAGACAACTTGATGAAAAAGAAACTTCACGAAATGTTGGGAACATTGAAGTTGGTCTCCCGGGAGTATAAAAATGAAGATACCCGAATCGCACTCGACGATTTGAATCTGGGTGGTGGTGAACCAATATTGATTGCCGGTCCCTGTGCAGTGGAGACTGAAGAACAGATGCTCAGAACTGCCAATTTTTTGAAAAATAAAGGAATCCGGCTTCTGAGAGGTGGGGCATTTAAGCCCAGAACCAGTCCCTATTCTTTTGAAGGATTAGGAGAGCCGGGTTTGAAACTTTTGAAGAAAATTCGACACGAAACCGGTTTATTTATTGTGACCGAAGTGCTGGATGCCATCGATTTGCCGCTTGTGGCTGAATATGCGGATGTTCTGCAGATCGGGTCGCGAAATATGCAGAATTATAAACTTCTCAAAGCAGCCGGAATGGTCAACAAACCGGTTTTACTAAAACGTGGGATGGCCGCAAATCTCACTGAATTTTTATCAAGCGCAGAGCATATTTTGGCCAGTGGTAACGAACAGGTAATTTTATGTGAGCGCGGAATTCGAACTTTTGTTGAGTACAGCAGGAACACGCTTGATTTGAATATCGTTCCGGTTGTCAAACAGATTTCCCATTTGCCGATTATTGTAGACCCCAGTCATGGGTCCGGCAGGAGGGAGCTGGTGGAATCCATGGGTCTGGCTGCACTGGCGGCGGGTGCAGACGGATTAATCGTGGAAGTCCATCCGAATCCGGATGAGTCCTGGTCCGATCCCGAACAAGCTTTAAGTTTTGCTCAGTTTGAACAACTGATCGCAAAAATTAATCATTTTATGGAATGGCAAAAACTTCATGCCGAATTTACATCTGCAACTTAAAACGCAATACTTGAAAATTCCCGTAGTCATTGGCAGGCAACTCTGGCAACAAATCCGCAATTTTTTAGAACAGGAATACCCTCACCATTCTGTATTCGTGATTGCAGACAGCCAGGTAGCGGATATTTATGGGAGTGATGTGAATGATCAGTTGAATTCACGGACTGGATATCAGGGTATTCTATCTTTTCCCGCAGGTGAATCGAGCAAATCCAGGCATTGGAAAGCCACATTGGAGGATTCACTTTTGAGTAAGAAAGCAGGCAGAGATACCGTTTTGCTTGCCTTGGGAGGTGGCGTCACCGGAGACTTGGTAGGATTTGTGGCTGCCACATTACACCGGGGTGTTCCACTCATTCAATTGCCAAGCAGCTTATTGGCGCAAGTGGACAGTAGTATTGGGGGAAAAGTTGGAATTAACAGTCCGGCAGGAAAGAACTTGATTGGTGCATTTTATCAACCGGCGGCGGTATTTGCGGATGTGGAACTGCTCAAAACCTTACCCCAAGAAGAATTCTTGAATGGCATGGCAGAGGTTATAAAATATGGCGCCATACTTGATGATGAACTTTCGAATATTTTGGAAAGCGAACATCAAAAAATTTTAAGTAAAGAAAATCAGGTACTGGAACACATTATTTCCCGCTGTGCTCAATTAAAAATACAGGTTGTGGAGAAGGATGAAAAAGAGTCACAATTCCGCAGTATTTTGAATTTTGGGCATACAGTGGGACATGCGATTGAAAAATTGAGTAATTTTCAAATTAAGCATGGTTTTGCAATAGCCAGCGGAATGCGGGTCGCTGCCAGACTTTCTAATTTATTAGTGGGTTATCCTGAGCTAAATGTAAAACAGTTGGTTCGTTTGCTGGATTTGTACAAGCTGAATAATATAGAAATCGGTCAATTTTCTATTGAATCCATTTGGCAAACTATCCTGTCAGATAAAAAGTCCCGCAGGCAGATACCGCGATTTACTTTGCTTGAAGAATGTGGCAAGCCAAAACTGTTTTACTCCGTATCCAAAGAACAACTGGAGCGTGCCTGTGCCGTCTATTAAGCTTTGTCTCAGCCTAATTCCTGAATCTTTACAAGAGTTAGAAAACCATATCCAATCAGCAGATAATGTCGATCTGATTGAATTAAGATTAGATCATTTTAAAGAGTTTAATTTTCAGGAAATACGAAATCTGACTGAAAAAGAATTAATTGTCACCATTCGTTTAATTGAGGAAGGAGGCTATTGGCAAAGCGCAAGTGAAAATCGTATTCCGCATTTCCAAACAGCGATTGATGCCGGTATTGATTTTATCGATGTGGAGTGGAAAAGTGCGGAGGAAATTTTACCACAACTGAATTTTCATTCCAATACCAAGTTGGTGTTGTCTTATCATACCAAAGAAAATCGTAAAGATGTACTTCAAGGGATTTTTTTGCAGATGTTGGGAACAACAGCGGATGTGTATAAATTGATTTTCCAGGCAAATCATCTCAATGATAATTTGACCGCGTTACACTTGATTCATCATGCAAACCAAAATAATGTTCGATATGTTATTCATGCGATGGGTGAATCGGGGATTATATCACGAACCCTGGGAGCACTGAAAGGAAACAGTTGGACTTATGTTGCACCGGAAAATAAATCCGCCACTGCACCGGGACAATTTACATTTGATACGGCAAGAAATCGTTTGTTCCTTAAAGAAAAATCTTTTCAAACTAAGGTAACGGGATTGGTGGGATATCCTGTTACACAAAGTAGTGGTTGGAAACTACATAACCGGCTGCTTCAGAAGAAAAGGGAAAATAACTCAAACAGTGACAGTAGAGTTGAAGACTTCATTTATTTGAATTTTCCGGCAGCGGAATTTCCGGGATTCTGGAAGAATTGGAGTCAGATCATTCACGGTTTAAGTATTACCATTCCTCATAAAGAATCGGTTATTCCATATCTTCACCAGATATCCCAATCGGTGAAGCGATCCGGGGTCTGCAACACGGCTATCAAAAAAGGTGATAATTGGTGGGGATTCAATACCGATCCGCTGGCAATTTTTGAAATTTTACAGCCTTATCGTGATAAATTATTCGAGGGGATTTTGATTATCGGAACTGGCGCTACTGCACGGAGCTCAATCGCCGTGGCGAAACAATTGGGAATATCAAAAATTATTGTTACCGGGAGAAATCGTGAAAAAGGTGGTCTGTTAGCGGAAATATTCGATGTGGTTTATATTCCAACTAATGAATTGAATCGGGTTGATATTTCAGGAATTGTCCAGACCACACCGGTGGGAATGCATCCTGAAATCAATGCAATTCCGCCGGCATCACATCTGTTTAAAAGAGGAATG
>CAZVKP010000431.1:0-3524 GCA_964627635.1 uncultured Calditrichaceae bacterium
ATCAAGGAAGTTCCTCCCGGCGAAGGGATCGGCCGCTATGAAGCCCCACGAGGTGAAGATATCCACTATGTCCGATCTAATGGCAGCAATTACCCGGAACGTGTTAAAGTGAGGGCACCAAGCTACATCAATATTCCCTCATTTCACGCATCATGTATTGGAGAACAGGTTGCTGATGTTACCATTACCCTTGCTTCAGTAGACCCCTGTTATAGTTGTACGGAACGCATGTTCTCTGCGAAAGATTTACTACAAAACAAAAAATGGTCTCAAATGGATCTGGTAAAAATCAGCCAGCAAAAAACGCTAAATCTTGCAAGCCAAATTGGCAAAGAACCTAATTTACCTCGGCTTAAAAAATTGCTTTCATAACCATAATCAACACACAACTTTTAATTTTCGCTAACGTACAGGAGTCCACTCTATGAACTTGTTGTGGTTTATTTATATTCCTTTTATTACGGGTCTCTTGTGTCTAATATTACCGAAGAATATAAAAAACATCCGTGAGTCAATTGCGACAGTTGGCAGTTTACTGTTTCTCTATTTTGCTATTCGGGTCTTTTCGGCTACCGAAGTGGCTGTAACTATACCTTGGTTCAAAATTCCCCCGCTGGATTTTGCACTCGACTTTCGATTATTTCATTTTTCCAAATTTTTACTTATTTTTCTGGGGTTATTTACCCTTTTAACGACACTCTACTCGACGGGCTATTTTCGAAATAAGCAAATTTCATTTCTGTATTATCCTTTTATTCTCTGGACTTTAGCTGCAGCCTCCACTATTGTTTTGGCAAATAATTTATTTGTTCTTCTAATAGGTTGGGAAATTGCCACTTTGTTGCTATTTTTCCTGATCGCTATGGGCCGGGGTAAATCCGCGGCAATGGCGGCCGGAAAAACATTTGCAATTCTCGGCTTTACAGATGTTGCCCTGCTTTTTGGAGTTATTGCGGTTCCCTTGGTTTATGGCACCTGGAACATCAGTGCACTTAATATTAGTGTAAGTGATCCCATTTCCATTATCATCTTTTTATTATTCTTTACTGCAGCAATTGCCAAAGCAGGAGCAATGCCCTTCCACTCCTGGATTCCAGACGTTTCGCAACAGGCGCCCCTACCTGTTGTTGCACTTATTCCTGCAGCTCTGGACAAACTCCTGGGAATTTATCTGTTGGCAAGGATTTCATTGTCCATATTCTCTCCTAATTTTGAAATGTTGATGACAATGCTGGTTATCGGAAGTGTAACGCTTATATTCGCAAATTTAATGGCGCTTATGCAACAAGATCTGCGAAAATTTTTAGGATTCGCCACCGTCACGCAAGTTGGTTATATGCTAATTGGATTTGGAACCGGGACAACGATTGGCATAATGGGCGGATTATTTCATATGTTAAATCATGCCATTTATAAATCACTATTATTCTGGGGAGTCGGTATAATCGAACGAGAATCCGGGACAACGGATATGAACAAATTGGGGGGGCTGGCACGACTGATGCCGCTAACCTTTACCTTGATGACTATTGGCATATTTGCGGCATCCGGAATACCACCGTTTAATGCATTTATCTCAAAATGGATGATATATCAGGGCACTTTAAGTGGCGGATTTCCAGCATTTATGATAATTGCCATGTTTGGCAGTGCGCTAACACTGGCAACCTTTCTTAAAATGTGGTCCAGCACTTTTCTCGGTATTAAAAATCCTGACCTTCCCGATAATATAAAAGATGGTTCTATTTTAACTCAAATTCCAATTGTAGTTCCCGCAATTTTATGTGTGGTTTTCGGTGTATTTGCTCAATTTCCCTTAAATAAATTTATTGCACCTATTTTGGGGCAAAACATTTCATCTTTATTTCAAACAATTAACATCGGAACCGCATTTTTCAATCCGACATTAGCAACTATCTTTTTACTCTTAGGTTTATTTATCGGTGCCTTGTTTTACTTCGTCAGCCGGATTTCATATAGGCAAGTTGATTCGCTTTTTATTGGAGGAGAAGAACTTCAGGTTCAGGATCACAGAATTCTGGCAGAGCATATGTACGAAACCTTTAGTAAGTTTAAAATTTTAGGCGGTTTATTAAGAGAGGGTCAAAAAGGCGTTGTTGATATTTACAATATTAGTGGTAATTTAGGGCTAATCGGAGTAAATATATTAAAAAAGTTCCACGATGGCGTGCTGTCCACTTACCTGGCATGGTGTATTATCGGTTTGGGAGTCTTAAGTTTTATTCTGATGGTCTTATAAAAAATTAGTAGTATCCAATCTCATTATAATTAAAAGGACAGACCATGCTATTCCTGTTCTATTGTCTCTTAATTTTTTGTATTGTGGGATCTATAATTGCTATAGAAGCCCGCAACATTTTGGCATCGGTGATCTCGGTAGGTGTGGTTGGAATGGGGCTGTCAATTCTGTTCCTTTTCCTGGCTGCCCCGGATATCGCTATTGTACAGGTGGTCGTGGAGATTATCGTATTGATTATCCTCATCAGATCCACAGTTTCAATTGACAACACCGCCATCACCGAACACAGGGATACATTTGCCATTCTCAGCAGCCTCATTTTCTTTGGATTGTTCCTGGTATTTGGATTTTTGGCATTCAGTGGATTGCCCGTCTTTGGGGATCCGTTGATGAAGGTATCCACTCAATATTTACTTAACAGTGTAGCTGAAACCGGGGCATCTAATGTGGTTATGGGAATTTTACTGGATTACCGGGCTTATGACACGCTGGGCGAAGCAACAGTAATCTTTACCTCTATTTTAGGAGCATTTGTTGTTTTAAGAGTGAAAGGTAAGAAGAAAAAAGAGGAAATGGACAAAACGTCTGTTGGTATTCCAAAATCTGAAGAATTGGATAAATCATCTGAAATTGAAGAGGAAGAACTCAGCGATACCAACATTTAAGATCGTGTGGTCGTAAGTCTCAAAATAAATAAATAGCGATAAAATCAGAAGGAAATCATTCATGCAGGGAATGACCTTTATAGTTAAAATAATTGCCAGATTGTTAACCGGTGTCATTTTTGTGTTTGGTATTTATATCACCTTTTATGGTCATCTGACGCCGGGGGGTGGATTCGCCGGCGGAATAATGTTGGCGTGTTGTTTTATTTTGCTTACCCTGGCATTTGGGAAAGATTTAGCATTAAGCAAGCTAAGTGATTTCTGGGCAAGCCTGTTGGATAATTTGGGTGCTTTCTCCTTTTGGCTTATTGCCATTTTAGGCTATATCTCAGGATATTTTTTCATCAACTTTATTGAAAAAACAGAACCTTTCGGACTTTTCAGTTCGGGCACCATCTTAATCAATAACATCGCTATCGGCGTTAAAATTTTAGCCAGTGTTTTTGCAGTATTTTTAGCTCTCACCATATTTGGTCGCTATGTTTCCGGCTTGGTCAGCACTGAAGATGAAGATTAATAACCCAACAAGCTCATCCGTTAAGAAAATTCCCTCGATGAGCAAAATTTCAATTCGATTTAAAATAAAGAACTAAATAAAG
>CAZVKP010000432.1:0-3505 GCA_964627635.1 uncultured Calditrichaceae bacterium
TTTATTTAAATGGTAAAGTAATATCAGAACGAGCCAAATTGTATGAGGGCAGTCTCATCAAATTAGGTTCCACAATACTTAGATTTGAGGGCTTTCGTCAAAATTAAATATATTTAAATGTCAAATATGGAGCATTTGTATGAAGCTTACTTTGTGGAAAATTAACACTTTAGCACTTGTAATTACTTTATTTTTGTTCTGCGGAACTAATGAAAATTCAAGCGACCAATTTTCGGCAGATGTTTCCAATCCACGTTATGGCGGACAATTAGTGATTGGAATTAGCAGCGATATCGATACATTCAATCCGCTTTTCAGTACTTCAGCTTTGGGTGGTGAGATAACTCATCTCATGCTTTTAGGTTTGGCAGATCTTAATGAGAAGGGTGAATTTGTGCCGGAAATTGCCAAATCCTGGAGCCGTTCCGAGGACTATATGGCAATGACCTATTATTTGAGAGAGGATGCGGTTTGGTCCGATGGACATCCGATTAGCGCCTATGATGTGGCGTTTACCTATGACATGCTGATGGATACCACAGTGGGTAGCCCGAGGCAGGGATTTACAGAATTTATAAAAAAAGTGGAAGTGAAGGATTCCTTTACGGTCACTTTTCATTTTACCGAAGCGTATCCGGATCAGATGTTTGATACTGCCGGTGAAGTACTTCCGAAGCACCTGCTGGAAAACGCCGATCGTCGGGAGCTAAATACCCATTTATTCGGACGACAACCGCTGAGTTCCGGTCCGTTTGTTCTTAAAAACTGGGAAAGCAAGCAGTATATAGAGCTGGTCCCCAATGAAAAATACTTTGCCGGGAGACCGTATTTGGACAAAGTTGTTTTTAAAATTGTGCCGGATAAAACCAATTTATTCACCCAGCTTCGCACAGGAGAAGTGGACATGCTGCTGGATGTATCTCCGGAAAAAGTCAGCCAGCTAAATAACACTCAGAATATCGATGTTTTTAATGTGCCCGGTAGAGTTTACAATTACATTGGCTATAATGAAAAAAAACCGATGTTTAAAGATGCTGCAGTTCGTAGGGCACTTACCATGGCAATTGATCGGAACGAGATAATTGATGCCCTGCTTTATGGTTTCGGAAAGCCCTGTATTAGCTCCTTTCCGCCAATGATTTCCTGGGCATTCAACGATGATATCCAACCGCTGCCCCATGATCCTGCCGGTGCAAAAGCCTTATTGGAAAAAGCAGGCTGGAAAGATTCTGATGGTGACGGCTGGCTGGATAAAAATGGAGAGGAATTTGAATTTTCTTTAATAACCAATGCCGATAATTCATTACGGGGCGATATCGCTGTCATTGTGCAAAATCAACTAAAAAAGGTTGGCATAAAAGCCGATATACAATTACTTGAATGGACAACGATGCTAGAGGACATGCGAAATAAGAAATTTGATGCTTTCATTGGTGGTCTCAGTACCTCATTTTATGTGGATCCCACACCGATTTATCATTCATCTGCAGTGAATCTGTTTAATCATGTTGGTTATGGTAATCCTCAGGTGGATAGACTCATCGAAAAAGGACGGGTGGAAATGGATCGCCAAAAGGTTGCCAAAATATGGCATAACGTACAGGAACTCATTTATGCCGATCAGCCATACACTTATTTATTCTGGATAAATCGGGTGGTAGCCGTACATAAGCGTTTCAAGAATGTAACGCCGATTACCCTGAGTTCTCTGTATGAGTTGGAAAAATGGTACGAAGCATCTGCCATTTGAGTCATATTTTCAAATGGCTTTAAACAGATAAATTTTACTAAAGGATTAACATAGGGATGTTCAGGGAAGAACACCATATTAATTTTGAGCCTGCGCCACTTCTTGAAGTGGATAACCTGATTGTCCGGATTCGCCACCTGGGTAATAATATTTATCCGGTCAACAAAGTGTCATTTAACATCCAATCGGGAGAAACCCTGGCTCTTGTGGGGGAATCCGGCTCCGGAAAAACGCTCACCTCCCTGGCAATTCTCGGTCTGCTTCCGTCAAATGCTCAAGTTTACGGCGGGCTCATCCGCTTTAAAGGTAAGGTGGTGAACCCGTCTGACCGCAATGCTTTTCAATCCCTTCGCGGTCAACATATTTCGATTATTTTTCAGGAACCCACCGGTTCGCTCAATCCGGTTTTTGGAGTGGGGAAACAAGTGAGAGATGTGGTCCGGCATCATCTAAGTTTTAACAGAAAAAAGGCAAAATTAAAAGTAATGGAATTATTTCATTCGGTGGGTTTTACGGAGCCGGAAATAATATATGGTGCATATCCGCATCAATTAAGTGGTGGAATGGCACAGCGGGTGATGATCGCCATGGCGCTGAGTTGTAAGCCCGAATTAATTATTGCCGATGAACCCACCAGCGCGCTGGATATGACCACCCAATGGCAAATTTTAAGATTATTGTACCACTTGCAAACAGAACATAATTTTGCTCTACTGCTCATTACCCATGATGTAAAACTGGCCATTAACAGGGCGTCAAAATTGGCGGTAATGAAAGACGGGGTCGTTTTGGAACAGGGGAGCACCCAGCAGGTATTGGAAACTCCAAAGCATCTATTCACCAGCCAATTATTAGAATCATCCGGCTTACCTCATTTTGATGAAAAACCGGCAGCGGGATCCATGTCCATAATGGATAACAAGGCAGTACCTTAAATAGAAAATTATACGCGGATTGAAATTGAATTGATTTGGTTTTGAAATGGATTACATAGCGGTAAAAAAAATAACGAAAAGGTTTTCAACAACCTCTTCATTTTCCAGCAAGAATCACCTTGTGTTAGATGAGGTGTCCTTTTCTGTACAGCAGGGCGAAACCCTGGCGGTAGTTGGAGAATCCGGCAGTGGAAAAACCACATTAGGCAGATGTTTGCTAAGACTTATTGATTGTGATCATGGTAAAGTTATTTATAAAAAACGGGATATTTTGGGCTTATCTGAGAGACAATTTCGAGAGCTCCGCCCTAAGTTTCAAATGATTTTTCAGGACCCCGAGCAGTCTCTAAATCCCAGGCAAACTGTGTATTCTTGTTTAAAAGAAGTGGTAAACAAACGAAAGAGCAATTCCGCTCATGAGGTGTTTCAAAAAATAAAAGCATTATTAGATTCTGTTCAACTATCTACTGCGCTGTTAAATCATTATCCTCGGAACTTAAGCGGCGGGCAACGGCAGCGGTTATCAATTGCCCGGGCATTGGCAATGAATCCTGAGTTTATTGTTGCTGATGAGCCCACCTCCAGCCTGGATGCGACCCTTAAATGGCACATTATGGGATTATTGTTGCGTCTTAAAGAGATACATAATTTGACAATTCTGCTGATTTCTCACGATTTACCTCTGGTTACTCAGGTGGCAGACCGAATTATCGTGATGAAAGATGGGCGTATTGTTGAAGTGGCAAACACCAAAGATTTAATTTCTCTGCCGCTAGATCGGAAGAGCACACGTCTGAACTCCAGTCACACTTGAATCTCG
>CAZVKP010000433.1:0-3501 GCA_964627635.1 uncultured Calditrichaceae bacterium
GATGGGGTCGTCACCGGGTTTGGGACGATTGATGTTCGTTTGGTTTATGTTTTTGCAAAATATTTTACGGTACTTGGCGGATCGCTTTCAGAGACTTATGCCGAGAAGATTTGCAAAATTATGGAAATGGCTGCCAAGAATGGCGCTCCCATCATTGGATTGAATGATTCAGGTGGCGCTCGCATTCAGGAAGGTATTGAAAGTTTAGCGGGCTATGCGGATATATTTTTACTGAACGTGATGTATTCCGGTGTCATTCCTCAGTTGTCCGGCGTTTTTGGGCCTTGTGCCGGCGGTGCAGTCTATTCTCCTGCGCTTACCGATTTTACAGTGATGATTCGGGAAACCAGTTATATGTTTCTGACCGGACCAAAAGTTGTGAAGGCAGTGACAAAAGAAAATGTTTCGGTGGAGGATTTAGGTGGCGCCATGGTGCACAATAAAAAAAGTGGAGTGGCTCACTTTGCGGCAGAAAATGATGAGGAAGGGCTCCTGTTATTACGTAAGGTTTTAAGTTATATCCCTCAGAATAATATTGAAACAACACCAGTAGTCCCAACAGAGGATCCGGTTGATCGTATGGACGAAAAACTGAATTATATAGTACCGGATGATCCCAATAAACCTTACGACATGAGAGAAGTTGTTTTAAGAATTGTAGATGATTCGGAGTTTATGGAAGTTCACCAGTTCTGGGCGCCAAACATTGTAGTCGGATTTGCCCGATTAAAGGGCCGTTCAGTTGGAATTGTGGCAAATCAACCAAATTTTTTGGCTGGGGGTTTGGATAATAATGCATCTGTTAAAGGTGCACGTTTTGTTCGGTTCTGTGATGCTTTCAATATTCCATTAATTATTTTTGAAGATGTTCCGGGATTTTGGCCTGGAACGGCACAGGAACATACCGGTATTATCCGGAATGGTGCTAAATTGCTGTATGCATTCGCGGAAGCCACCGTGCCTAAAATTACAATTATTACTCGAAAAGCCTATGGTGGTGCGTACTGTGTGATGAGTTCCAAGCATATTCGGGGAGACATCAATTATGCCTGGCCCACAGCAGAGATTGCGGTAATGGGGCCGAGTGGTGCGGTGGAAATCATTCACTCTAAAACCATCAAAGAATCTGAGAATCCTAAAGAAAAAGCCAAAGAGTTGGAGGAGGAATATAAAGAAAAATTTGCTAATCCATATGTTGCGGCGCGCCGTGGTTATGTGGATGATGTGATTGAACCGAAAAAATCACGATTTCGAATTATCAAAGCGTTGGAAATGCTCAAAAACAAGCGAGATAAATTACCGATGAAAAAACACGGAAATATCCCATTATAAGTGAGGCTAAAGTTGTAAATATGGAAATCTTAGCCAATTTTTTTAACATGTTATCTCAAGGTGATTTAAATACGGTCATTGATCGGATCCAAACCGGAAATGGATTTTTAATCACTGTAATCGGTTTATTGGCTGTGTTTTCAGGCTTGTTACTTTTGTGGGCTATTACAGCCAACTTACCCAACTTAATTAATACCTTACAAACATCTCCAAAGAAGGCAATAAAAAAAATTGAACAGAAAGAGAAAGAAGGACAAACTTGGCTCCAAAAGGAACCGGAGAATATTGCCGTTGCCATTGGAGTTGCACTTTGCTGTGAATTAGAGGAAGAAGAAATATCCGTTATTACTTTGAGGAATATTGAGCAGGATATGTCTCCTTGGGTTATGGCAGCCCGGCAATCAACTATGCGTCAAACTTAATAATGTGGAGAGTATGAAAATAAAATGAAAGAGTATGTGATCACTGTAAAAGGACAACCATATCATGTGGTGATCAAAAAGATGCAGACCGATACAGCTATTGTAGAGGTGGACGGTGATGAGTATGAAGTTGGGGTGGAAAGAAAAGTTAAACGTCAGGTAGAGCCATTGGATGTAAAACCGGTGAGAAAAGAACCGGAAACTCAAACCACTGTTTCAAGTGCATCAATTCCTGCGGAAACCAAAACTGTAACTGGAGAAGGTGATGTTGTTGCGCCACTGCCCGGTCTTATTTTAAAGGTATTAGTTAAAGTTGGTGATCGTGTAAAAACCGGCCAGACTCTCATTAAAATGGAAGCCATGAAAATGGAGAATGAAATTAAAGCGAATAAGGATGGAGTCGTGCAACAAATTCTTGTTAAAGAAGACGAAGCCGTATCCGAAAATGCCACGCTGGTTAAGATCGGAGATTGAAGCATGGACCGGGTGATTAATTTCTATCAAAGCACAGGATTTTATAATCTGACCTTTGGTAATGCGTTAATGATTGTAATCGGATGCATTTTACTGTATCTGGGAATAAGAAAACATTATGAACCCCTATTATTGGTGCCAATAGGTTTTGGCATCATCATTGGAAATATTCCATACGGAAGCGGCATGGCTTTGGGTGTGTATGACGAAGGGAGCGTACTCTATTATCTGTATTTTGGAGTGACTAAAGGAATATATCCCCCATTAATATTTTTAGGAATTGGGGCCATGACTGATTTTTCCGCACTTTTGTCGAACCCTAAATTGGTGGTATTAGGTGCCGCTGCGCAAATGGGAATTTTTCTCACTTTTTTAGGTGCACTTATTTTAGGATTCAATCCTGCCGAAGCCGGTTCTATTGGTATTATTGGAGGAGCAGATGGACCAACAGCTATTTTTCTCTCCTCTCAATTAGCGCCACACCTTTTAGGAGCCATTGCAATAGCAGCCTATTCTTACATGGCTTTAGTCCCTGTTATTCAACCACCAATAATGAAGTTGCTGACCCGCGCAGAAGAAAGAAAAATTCGGATGAAGCCAACGCGACAGGTGAGCAAATTAGAGAAAATTTTGTTTCCGATTGTGAGTTTTATTATTACAGCCTTTATTGCACCCGGTTCAATTGCTCTATTGGGAATGCTATTTTTTGGTAATCTGCTTAAAGAATGCGGCGTAACTGAACGATTGGCAAATGTAGCGCGGAATGCTTTAATTGATATTGTGACCATATTATTGGGTATGACGGTTGGTGCGAGTACACAAGCACAAACTTTTCTGAATGCCAAATCGATCGGGATTTTTATGTTAGGAGCTTTCAGTTTTACCATTGCCACTGCCAGTGGATTACTCTTTGCAAAATTTATGAATCTATTTCTTCATGAAAAAATAAATCCGCTGGTAGGTGCGGCGGGTGTTTCTGCGGTTCCCGATTCAGCCCGGGTTGTTCAAATGGTTGGACAGAGAGAAGATCCGGGTAATTTTTTGTTAATGCATGCAATGGCGCCAAACGTGGCCGGTGTTATTGGTTCGGCGATTGGTGCCGGTATTTTGTGGAGTATGCTTTCTCCCTAATCCAATTTATGATTTAACAAGATTCCCCTCACTATGAGACTCGTTCCAATCCGGGTTTTAAACATGATACAGCGTCATTTCATCTGGAACGGATGTTCCAAGTGGAAATGCAGCTTAAGTGCAATATTTTCAGACCATTAAG
>CAZVKP010000434.1:0-3479 GCA_964627635.1 uncultured Calditrichaceae bacterium
CCTTGGATTCTTTTTGGTTTTAATTCAACAAGGTTATGCGCAACGTGAGCCAGACCCCAATGTCGGTAATCCGGAACTGCGCCGGCAGGGCGTAATGGATGGTAATTTAGTGCGTACTATCTACATAAATTGGGGAGAAATTGCTCACTGGCCGGATTCACCATCCGGCGAGTGGCCAAAAGGAACCGGACATCAATATGTGGACGGCGTTGCTCTGGTTGTTCAGGGACGTGCCATGAACAACGATGGTAAGGTCATTTATCCTATGGAAACTCAATATCGGGAGTTTGTGGATAAAGGCCCTCATGATGAATTATGGGGATGGGCGCCACTACCGGGATATTTTAATCCTCAGGGAAACAAGCCGGCAATAAGTAATGATGTTTCCTCTTGGCCGGACTTTTGGCCCGACAAAGAAGATGGGTGGGTCAATCCCAATGAAATAAGAAATGATTTTGATGATGATGGCAACGGATTGGTAGATGATGTGGTTTTTTGGAACGGATTTTTTGGGAAAGGAGTTCGGAACGCGGATGTGGAAACCTATTTTGTGTTTGATGATGATCCGGATGAAGAATGGGATTTTTACCCCGATCCGGCTAACCCGGAGCGTCGTGGTATGGGACTTGAAGTCGCAGCCCGATATTTTCAATGGTCCCAGGTGCTGGCGGAGGATGTTATATTTGCCCTCTATTTTATTACCAACGAAGGACAATTCAATTATGACAGCACATATTATTCCTTTTATATAGATTGGGGCGTTGGTGGTACTGATGATTCTTCTGATGACATCGGAGATTACGATATATTCTTGGATATTGCATGGGCATGGGATCAAGATGGTTTTGGTACGCCCGGGCGCTGGCATCCGGTGGGAGTAGCGGGTTTTGCCTTTTTAGAAAGTCCCGGTATCGATACGGATGGAATTGACAATGATGACGATGGGCTTGTGGATGAGAAGCGCGATTCAGGTCCAGGAGTGTGGCTGGAAGATTATCCGTACGGTGTGACTGATCCTGAAAAATATGAATCTTATTACGGTCGTCCGCCGCAGCCCCATTTTTCCGGTGACGAGGATATTGATTGGACAAGTTATGCGGACGTTAATGAAAATGGTGAATGGGATGAAGGAGAAACTTTAAATGACGATGTCGGTGAAGACGGGTTGGGACCCAATAATTTCGGTTATCCCGGTCCGGATGTTGGTGAAGGGGATGGGCTACCGACTGCCGGAGAACCAAATTTTGATTTCACTGATAAAGATGAATCCGATCAAATTGGTTTAACCGGTTTTAGAATTTTTCCTGTGCATAAATTTGAGTTGTGGAATGAGGATCAGAACTGGGACGTCTTTCGCTCCGCACCCCCGCCTCATAGCCAGCAGGTGACCGCAAATCTGGGGATGTTTTTTTCATCGGGACCGTTCCCGCTCCAGGCAGGACAGACTGAGAATTATTCCATGGCACTGCTTTTTGGTGAAGACAAACAGGATTTGGTGCTAACCAAAAAGACCATTCAGCAAATCTATAATGCGGATTACCGGTTTGCGAAACCACCGGATAAACCTAAGCTAAAAGCGGCGATTCCCGGTAACAACAGAGTTATCTTAGTTTGGGATGATAGAGCTGAAGAATCCTGGGATCCGTTTTTACAAGAGTTTGATTTTGAAGGTTACCGCATTTACCGAAGCACTGAACCTGAGTTTCTCGAAAATCGATTAATCACCGATGCGTTTGGTCGGTTGACATTTAAAAAACCGATTGCTCAATTTGATGTGGATAATGAGTGGTCCGGTCTGCACCCGATTGAGGTTTCCGGCGCAAATTTTAATTTAGGTGAAAATACCGGGCTTCGGCATTTTTATATAGATGACGATGTTAAAAACGGACAAACTTATTATTATGCAATAGTTTCCTATGACCATGGGTTAGTGGATACCAGCAGTACTGGCGGGCTTGTGGGATTAACACCTGCGGAATCTACAAGTAAAATAGAAAAAGATATTGCGGGGAATGTTAGTGTGGATATCAATACCGCGGTTGTGGTCCCGAGTGCACCGGCTGCGGGATACGTGGCGCCCAAATTACCTGACGGAATTGAGAGACAAACCACCGGTACAGGTGAAGTAAAAATAGAGTTCCTAATTCCTGATTCTGTTAGAGATAACCATACATATTCAATTGAATTTGGTGATACATCATATTTCCACAACCAAGGTACTCCATATTATGTAATTAATGATATAACTAATGGGCAAAAGATTACCAAAACCGATACCCTCTGGATTGATGGAGTATCCGAATCACCCCTCATCGATGGTTTTTCACTGACAATTCAAAATGAGGAGACAGATCTCAACCGGGATAAAACCGGCTGGTTAGTTGGAGAAAGCAATTACCGCTGGCGGGTAAATTTTGATCAACGGTTCACCCACTCCGATCCCGGCAATCCATTAAATTTGAACATTAGCTATCCAAGTGACTATGAGATCACTTTCTCTAATCAGATTATTGATACTGCGGAAAACAAATTATTGCCACCTAATAAACCCACTAAATTTTCTATTTACAATATCACCGAAGATAAAGATGCAAATTTTATGTTTTTTGATTATGGCGTGGCAGATTCCACACTCACTCCGTTTACACAGGATCAAGAGCAAATAGACGGTGCAATTATTTGGGTTCCGGACGACAGACCGGATAATTTGTTCGGACTCAAAACAACCTGGCGTCTTTTCTTTGAGGCGGATACCTCAGCGGAACAGCAAATTGCCCCGGCTGATGGTGATATCTTCCGAATTGTGACCAAAAAACCATTCAGGACCGGCGATAAAATTACATTTAAAGTGAACGGACAAAAATTTGATGTGGAGAAGGCAAAATCCGATCTGGATAAAATTGCCGTAGTTCCGAACCCTTATGTTGTGACGGCGTCATGGGAACCACGTTCACCGTTTCGATTCGGTCGTGGTGAACGGAAGATCGATTTTATACACTTGCCCAAACAATGTACCATTCGGATTTATACACTAAGGGGTTATTTGGTCGATATTATTGAACATGATAGCTCCATAGAAGATGGATCCGAGTCATGGAATATGTTAAGTAAAGATGGACAGGAAATTGCCTATGGTGTGTATATTTATCATGTGGATGCAGGGGACATTGGAGAAAAAATCGGGAAATTTGCAGTTATAAAATAAATTGGGAAAACCATTATGAAATACATATTTGTTGTCGGACTTCTTTTCATATTTTTGAATTCTAATATCTTTGCCCAATCCGAGGGAAATGTATCTAATGTTGCGACGACTGCCGCACCGTTCCTGGAAATTGGTGTGGGTGCCCGGGCAATTGGCATGGGTGGCGCATTTGTTGCCACAGCCAATGATGCGAGTGCATTATATTGGAATCCGGCAGGATTGGGACGATTGAAAAGATCGGAGATCGTTTTTGTTCATACCCAGTGGATCGCGG
>CAZVKP010000435.1:0-3479 GCA_964627635.1 uncultured Calditrichaceae bacterium
TTTATAGATCTTACGGAGTTAGTAGTAGAATCATATAAAGTAATTTGAATGGAAACCAAATTAACGGGCGACTTGAAAAACAGATCGCCCGTTTTTATGTCCTCCGAAACGAATCACTCCTTTTCATTCTTGCGAACATTTATAGTAATATTTTCAAAGTCACTGTTTGGTAAGCCGAGGTATTCACTTCAATTCTGTTTCTGTCGACTGATAGCTCCTCTTTCTCTTCTTCAAGAAAATTTGACAGGTAAACCCGGCTCGGTATAAATGGTAATTTAAGTGCCGCTTTTGATTTTTTTCCGGTACTTTCGTACCATTGAATAATCCAGGCATCGCTGCTGTCTTCTGCCTTTTTGACGCTGGTTAAAATCAAATTTTCCGGCCGCAATTCCATAAAGGAATGCTGATTAGACAACTTACCGTTGTACTTTTCAATAATTTTGTATAAAAGAGGTGTATTAAAATTATAACCCATATTTGGAACTTGACTCTTTTTCCATCCTCCTTTGTGGGGATACAGTGCATATTTTATGGTATGTTCACCTCTATCCGCAGTTGGATCCGGCCATTTTGGCGATCGCACCAGAGACAGGCGAACAATATTATTTTTTATGTCATAACCGTATTTCGAGGAATTTAACAAACTCACGCCATAATCATTTTCAGAAACATCTGCCCAGCGAACAGCAGGTACTTCCCATTTTCCTGTATTTTGCTGTTTTTGAGGATCTGTTGTCCGCTTAATGGTTGCATTTGGGATTTCATAAGTTGCTACCTCACTTTCTACCGCGAGTGGAAATGCAACTTTAAGCATGGATTTATCTTCCCACCAATCAACTTTTATTTTAAAATCGATTCGGGGAATTTCATCATAAAGAACGATATCTTGTTCAAAAAAAGAAGTCGGGAAATTTTCTGTGGGATGTGATTTGTTTACCCCAGGATTTTTAAAGTCGTGATACACCCGAATAACTGCTCTCACCGGACCGTTATCTACAATTTCCATCCCTTTGTAATTCAGTTTGTATTGACGACCCAATTCAATATTCCATGCATCCCAGTCAGATGGTTTATCCTCAAAAAGTTGCAATTCATTGCCAGGACCGTTCAAAATTTCCCGCTCATTTCTTTTATCCCAAATTCGCTGAATCCATCCTGTCTCCTCGTCAACGCGAATCGTAAAAAATTCGTTTTCCAGTGTATTTGCTTGCGCAGATAAAATTGGAGAAGAATACCCTGCATCTCCTTCTCTGAGTTCATAAATAGAATAACCACATGACGGAATATTCTCAGCAACAAAAAGCAATTCCCGGTTGTATCGATCCTTTTGAATTATTTGACTGGGAATTTCATACCCATTGGATGAGAAAATTTGATAATTTCTCAAATCACCCATTTCGAGTTTTAAATGCGCAACATCTGTTCTTTCCCAGTTATTCGGATTAAAAACGAGAACAGGTTTTCCTTGTGAAATGTTTGATGTATTGATTTGCTCGCCAATAAAAGCCAGGGCTTTCCGTATTTCAAAATCCCAAATTTGTTCTGCTTTTTGATAATCTTTCTCTGCATCCAGATGAACTTCCCGGATACTCGACCCAGGTAAAATATCATGAAATTGATTAAAAAGAACAAACTCCCAGGCATCTTCAATTTCTTTTGCGGGATAACTATAGCCCAATTGAGTGGCAAAAGAGGCAATTTTTTCCAAAGAAGATAACATGATTTCTGCTTCACGGTTGTAAGCTTTCATCTTAGCCTGGGTAGTGTAAGTTCCGCGATGATATTCCAAATACAATTCATCTTCCCAGGTTGGAAGCTGTGATAAATCTTGCTGTTTCAACCACCCTTTATATTCACTCACAGAACCATATTTCACAGTGGGAAAAACGTATAAGTCTTTCAACTTTTCAATTCTCTCCAGCATCTCGGGAGTAGGACCACCACCGTGATCCCCGACACCAAAAAGAACCATCAAATTTCTAAACCCAGTGTTTGCCTCAAATTGTCTGAGCCAATCCACCAGTTGAAAAGGTTTATTTAGAGTATTCACATATTTAAACGGAAAATAGGAAAGAATTTGCGAACCATCCGGACCTTTCCACCAGAATACACGGTGTGGAAAAACATTGGTATCGTTCCATCCAAGCTTTTGGGTAATAAAAAAGTCAATTCCAGCATTTAAATAAAATTGCGGTAAATTCCAGTTATAACCGAATGAATCCGGATTCCAGCCGATTTTCACTTTTTTGCCAAAGTTCTTCTCAAAATATTTATGACCCAATAACAGTTGTCGAGCCCAGGAAATTCCATCAATCAGATTACAATCCGGCTCGATCCAGGTGCCGCCCATTAAATCCCAACGACCTGAATTCACCGCTTCCTGAATTTCTTGAAATAATTTGGGATATATTTCCTCCATCCACTTATAAAACACTGAAGAACTCTGGGCATAGATAAAATCCGGGTGCGTTTTCATCATTTCGATAACTGAAGAAAAAGTATTTTTACAAATCGCCACGGTTTCCTTTTTCCGCCATAACCAGGCAGCATCTATATGAGCGTTTGAAACAAAAAACAGAGTATATTGTTTTATAATCTCGTCAAACTTCTTTAAATTTTCCCGAATTTTACGGATAGTTTTCTCAAATTCTTCATCAGAACCAGTTTTTAGTGCAGTGATATTTATATTTTCAGATAAAGATTGTAATTCAACATATAGCATTTTTCTTTTTTCCGGATCCATATCGGAACGGTCAATTCCCGGATCATACTTGACCCGCTCATTAACTTGATAAGTGTCTCCGCTCAATAATTTTTGGGCAACTCTTAAGCTCAGAGATATATTTTCAATATCGCGTATTCGTGGTTTTAATTTTTGCATTAGAATGTCAGCACTCAAAAGCCTACCGGGTCCGGCTGTATTGACCATTTTGATTAATAGCACTATTTTTTGTCCCGGAGAAGCGTTTTGAGTCAATGTAAATTCCCCATCCCAGGGGAAATAACCCTTTTCTTCACCATTAATCCAAAGGTATCCAAAATCATCAACAGCCAATTTTATTCGCAATTCACCGCTTACGGTTTGACCCATCATCTTGTCCGGAACAACATAAACCGCCCGGAACCAACACGAATCTTCATTAATGTGTTGTCCGAATTCCAGATTTTGCCAATCGGTGTCGTCAAAGGAAGTCTGACTCATTTCTGAAATGGAATTTTCTAAGTTGTCGGAATACTTCCAGCCCTCTACTTGGTTAATAATAAAATTATCCAATTCCTGATATACTCTATTCACTGAAGTTGTTGTCTGTGCCATAGAAACCACCATAATTAGTAAGATTACAGTTAACATATGTTGAATTTTTTGAGTTATAATTATCTCAACACAATACCGTATTTAAATTAATTACTTGTTTCAATTGATTGGAAAACCTACTCAATCTTTTTTAATGAATTCCAGGCATCCTCATTTGTGGGAT
>CAZVKP010000436.1:0-3448 GCA_964627635.1 uncultured Calditrichaceae bacterium
CTGTCCGGGTAGTAACTTTCGAACAATTGTCAATCAAATCTGTAAAATGAAAATTACCGTTATCTATATAAAATTCAGTTAAATACAATTATTGCCGGTAATTCGTCAGGTGCCGTAAGCGGAGTCAGTTTAAATCGGAAGGGTCGTGTCCATCTCCAACTCTGTTCATCATCATTCACGGATGCAAACTAAAATGTATGTTCTAAGCCAATATCCCATGGCTTTTGCTATCATGTTTGAAAAAAGATAAAAAATCTGGATTACATTTTCAAAAAAAAATGCTCTTAAACGTAGAACCTTACTCACTGGTGGGATCAGAGTATCTTGTCTCAGAATTCCTTTAGGAATTCAATATTTATAGAAACGGTATTCAACCTATAAACCATGAACGCTGCAGGGGTTCAATATTTCGAGTTAGAATTAAAATTGCTCGACCATAAATAGCTCATTCATTTTTATTAATATTTATAATATCAAAAATACTTTTTGTACAGCCTGTAAAGCAGGGGGTTTATGATACAATAGCGTGCCACAGAAACCGAAAGATGAGCTCCGTCATTCATCATAAAATCTATCAGTTTGCAAGCAGCGCCGGTCTTTTAATTTAAATCCGACAGTTTCCATTCTCTGTCAAACAAATGCCTTTCAATCCATTGGAATTCAACCCGCATTTTATGGAGCTGATGCCGGATTTCCCGGAGTCCATGACCCTCCCTTGGAAATGCCACAAATTTAACAGGGCAACCCATTCGGTCTAATCCCCGGTACATCTCCAGGCTCTGGGGGAAAGGGACTCGTCGGTCTTCCTCTCCGCACAGTATCAGCGTAGGTGTTTGAGCATTCCCGACATAGTTTACCGGGCTTTTCTCCCGGTAATATTCTGAGCGAGTGTAGGGTGGACCCACATGCCAGATTTCCCGAATGTATTGCACATCAGTTTGCGCATAAAACGAAAACCAGTTGGCACCTCCGGCACCTGAACATGCCGCTTTAAAACGCTCGAAGTGTGTGATCAACCAATTGGTTAAATGTCCGCCGGCACTCCATCCCATCACCGCCATTTTGTCAGGATCTACAGTACCTTCCTGCACCAAATAATCGATTCCGCTGATAATGTCATCGATATCCTTTTCGAAATAATGTCCAATGATAGATCTCATCACCGCATCGCCGTAACCGGTACTTCCCCGGTAATTGGGCTGGAATACGGCATAACCCTGTGCTGCCCATATTTGAGAATAAGTGGACCAGCTTCCCCTGAAATAGTTTCGATAGGAAGATTCCGGACCGCCGTGAAGCTGTACCATCAGTGGAAGTGTGCGACCCGGTTTATCTGAAGGCAAAATTAAAATACCTTCCACTTGGTACCCGTCGGTGCTTTCCCATTGGATAGTCTGGTATTTTGCTTTTTGGTAATTCTCCAGCCAGGAATTCATATCGGTCAATTTTCTGCCGGGCAGTCGATTTGATTTGGCAAAAAACACATCAAAGGGCCTGTTGGGTGTGGATTCCAGATAAACAACCTGATCTGTTTGGGATTGGTAATGTGGAGAGCGTACCTCATGATCCGCATAAGTGATTTTTTTCAAGCCACCGGCATTGCGGTCCAGCCTATAAAACTGAGTATTTAAACCCGTGTTAGCTGTGAAATAAATATATCTTCCATTTGATGTCCAAAAGTAATCGAAGACCTGTTCTTCAAATTCCGGAAGTAAATCGACAATATTTTGCGTCTTTAAGTTCAGCAAAAAGATGGAGTCCTGATAATAGGTTTCCAGATAACTGCTGGCATCTGAAGTAAAAGAAATATAATCACCATCCGGTGACCAGTTTAAGCGGCGTTCTGCAATTCCATTGTCGGTCATTTTCACTTGTTCTCTGGTTGTCAAATTAAACAAATAGATTTCACGCTTCAACCAATCATTTTGCCGGGGTGAGGGAGCCGCGATAAAAGCAATTTGGTTACCATCCGGTGACAAACTGAACTCTCGAATGGAGAAATTTCCGTCGATGATTTTCTGTTTACTTTTTGTCAGTAAATCGTACATCCACAATTGTATAGGCTTTTTATTCTCATCATAAATGTATGCATCGTCATTATTTTCCTCTGCCTTTTTTTCTTTCTGAGAAAGGCTGTCTTTTGCCAGAAAATATAATTTATAACCATCTTTGCTGTATTGGAAATCTGTGATGTCTGACGGATGATCAAATAATTTATGTATATCGCCACCCCGATTATTCAATTGAAATATGTTACGCTGGCCATTCCGTTTGGAAAGAAATGTGATGAGTTGTCCATCGGGAGACCAGCGTGCCCGCCGTTCATTTTTCTCACCGTGAGTCATTTGGATCGTCTCACCTGTGGAGGTATGGACTCGCCACAGATGAGTAACCCAGCGGTTTTGTTGAGTATCTGCCTCGGTTACTTCAAATACTGCGAATTTTCCCTCCGGTGAAAGTCTGGGATTTTTTAACTTTTTGATCTTAAACATCTCCATAAAACCGAATGTTTGGTTTTGTGAATGGACAGTCAATGTTAAAAGGCCAATCAAAATAAGAGATGAAAATAAAGACTTAGAAAACTTTTGCATAAATACCACTCCTATAAAATATGTAATATATGATTATGTTATTTGCTCAGTAAACCGTATTAATATTAGTTAATTTGTAAATCGTGGTGATGGTAATTTCACCTCATCCACTTCCCCATGTTGGAGAAGAAGAAGGGGGTGTAGCAATTTTCAGACGAATCAGCATACCTATCCGGGGGATATGGGGGTTGAGGTTCATTTTGAATAAATTTTGTATATTTATTAATCAAGCTGATCTAACGACATAATGATCTTTTGATTTTTAAAATTCAGTTTTAATTGAATTTCTCAAATAGGTTGTGTTGCATTTTCTAACCAGGAACGATGTTCATCATCCAGAAGCGAAGATAGCTTCTTTCGTACTTCTTCGTGATATTCATTCAGGAAATCGATTTCTTGTTCCAAAAGCATAGATTTTTCAATTAAACGCAAGTCAACGGGGCAGAGAGTAATATTTTCGAATTTATAAAATTCTGATTCATCTGTGGAAAACGCTTCATCTTTTACGGTCAGAATAATATTTTCAATTCGCATTCCATACTCACCGGTTTTGTAATAACCCGGCTCATTCGAAATAATCATGCCCGGTTCTAATGGTACTCCGATTCCCTTATAATATGAAATGCCGTGAGGACCCTCGTGCACATTCAGATAAGAACCAATACCGTGACCGGTTCCATGCCCATAATTTAATCCCACGTCCCAGAGGGCTTTCCTGGCGATTGTATCCAGTTGATTACCGGCGGTATTTCTGGGAAAACGAGTCATCGCCAATTGAATGTGCCCTTTCAACACTCTGGTAAAGTATTCTTTTTGTTCAGCGCTGGGGGTTCCCAATGCAATGGTTCTGGTAATAG
>CAZVKP010000437.1:0-3436 GCA_964627635.1 uncultured Calditrichaceae bacterium
GTGCCTTAGGGACTTGGTGGCTATCCAAAGTTGAAATTTTGCCATTTTGCGCAAAAGTTTATTTTTAAGGTTCTAACGCGATGTCAGGTAATGCAAAGCCATTTTGCGAAAGGTTCTCAAAAAATAACAAATATATCTTAATTTACTATGGCTATTAAGTTTAAATTGTTCTAAATTTGGAGTATAATAAACCTATTATATAAGGTTTTAGGTTGGTTAAAGGCAGGGGAAAATTAAAATGATATTGAAAAAAACGATTTTCCCGGTTATTATAATTCTTGCGTTTTATTTTTCCTGCGAACAATATACCACCGGTTTTAATTATGATACCCAATCTCCTGAATTGACCAGAATTTCAGGTATTGTTAGCAATAAGTTTACCGATGAAAATGTTAAGGATGCCACAATCCGGATGAATAACCAGGAAACCCGGACGGGTGAATTTGGTGAGTATGTTATTCATTTAGCAGTTGGTACTGACCAACAAAGGGATAAACCTGTGGAGGTTGAGGTAACGGCGGAGAACTATTTACCGTTTTTGACGGAATTCATACTTTACCCGGAGTCCAGAGAATTTGATATCCCGCTTGAATATGCTGCCCCCATTGTTTTGAAAAATGCACTTGGTGTTACCAAAGGTCGTGATGATATGATTTGCCAGGTTTTAATATTGGATTATCAGGGATATAGTGATATTGATTCGGTAGAGGCTATATTCTATTATTCTAAATCGGGGGTAAGTAGATATGAAATACGTCGGTTTGAAATGGACTTTGTACGGAATACTTCGGATACCACTGCATTTTACGAGGCAATTGCGCCTTTTTCTCTGGAGCAGGATTGGGGTATCGATCCCCGGAAAAATCATGAAATTTATGCGGTGGATAAATCCGGTTATTCTGTGTTGAATGACTCCGGAGTTAATTCAGATACCTTATTATTTCCATCAGAATATTAGCAGTATTCAAATTTAGTAGAGTATACGATGATTAAATGTTCTTCTAAATTATATATCGGTTTTCTCGTATTAACTGTTTTAGTTTTGAATTCTTTGTCCGCTCAAAACCTGATCCTCAACGGCACTATTTATGATCGGGAAACGGGCCTGCCTCTCACCGGTGCCAATGTTTATCTGTTAAATTCGAACTGCGGGACTGTTTCGGGCGATGACGGCCAATTTCGATTTCATTGCAAGAAGGTGAGCGGGCAAGATACATTGTTGATAAATTATTTAGGGTATAAAGAATATCGCTCTTTGGTTCAGGATTTTTCCAATGGATCACAAATATATTTGGTTCCGAAAAGTTTGGATTTGGGGGATGAAATTTTAATTCAGGCGGAAAGAATTGATCTGATTAAGCAGGATATTCCCCACGCAAAGAATAAAATATATTTTAAGGAAATCGAGCGATATGGCAGCAGCGAGATCAGCGATATTCTAAAATCATTCTCATCAGTAAGAATCGAAGGCAACGATTTGGACGGACGCTCTGTTCAAATTCGCGGCAGTGATTTTGATGAAGTGAATATTTATCTGGATGGCATTTTATTAAATGAAATGAGTTATGATAATACTGCGGATCTATCGATTGTACCTGTGGAAAGTATTCAGAATCTGGAAGTGTTGAAGGGGGGTAATTCTGCTTTACTTGGAAGCGGTGCATTTGGCGGCGTCATTAGTGTGAACACCAAACAAAAAACCCAACCGACATTCTTCATAAAAGGAAAGTGGGGAAGTTTCGAAAATCGCTACCTTGTCCAAAATATTAGTGTGCCACTTACCAATAAATTATTTGTCAATTATTTCGGTCAGTTAAGCGGCTTTTCTCCTGCAATCAATTTTTTTCAAACGGAACGTTTTTCATCAAAAACAGCCGCGAATTCAATTTCAGTCAATAAACAAAGTCACAATCTTGGATTAAATTATTTCACTTCGGCTGGTAAATATAGTTTTCGGTTTCTGGGATATTTCCTGGATTATGACAAACCTCTATCGCATAGTTCTTATAACCGATATCTTTCGGCAGTTTCCTATCAGGGGGAAATATTCGGCTCACCGGATTTTGACGTCATTTTCAACCATTTATATAACAGCGATGAAATTAAAAGAGACCCCGGCGGAAACACAAAATATATAAATTCCTACGACGGGAATCGATTCAATTTAAGGTTAACCAAAAAATTTGCCATAAAAGATAACGGGATACAACTCCTTGCAGAATATTTCCATGACGATTTGAAGACCGATTCTAAAATAAAAGATTTGGATCGGTCTGAAGATTTTTATCATTCTTTTATATACGACAACCGGCTTAGTTTAGCCAGTGTTGCTTCTTTCAACGACTATCTGGAGAGTTATCCGGTGTTGTCCTGGGAAACCTTTATCGGTCTTCGGGGAGATTTTTTAGCCTCAGGATATCAGGATTTTTTACCCACTGTCGGCGCGAAATTGAACCTCGAATTGGAAAAATGGAAATTATCGATGCACCTGAATTACGGGAAGAATGCAAAATATCCCACCTTACAGGAAAATGCTGATATCAATGATGTTACTAAATTTTCCAATACCAACAACACTTTACAACGCCTGGAGCCTGAATATAGCAATTCAGCAGAGTTAGGGTTTAACTCAAGATTTTATCCAGTGAATAGTTTTTTCAAGTCGTTGGATTTCTCATTTGCCATTTTTACCCGCTCGGTCTTTAACAAACTTTTAACCATGCCGTTTTTGGATGTGATTGCCACTACCCAAATTGGGCGAAATGTAACCAGAGGTGTGGAAAGCTCGCTGCAACTTAAAAATTTATTTAATGATTTTGGAATGAATCTATCGTACATCAAACTGGATATCAGTCAACCACTTCTTTACTCATATAAACCTGATCAAAATTTGAGCTTAAGTTTGAATTATAACGCTCCGCTTGGTTTTTACTTCCTTTCCACCTTCTTTTATGAAGGAAAGAGCGTGGCGTGGTTTTATGATGATCAATTTAATGTTGTTACTGATGAAATAGCGCCCTTCAACGATATCGATGTTGTTATAGGAATAGATTTACCTGTTAGAAACAGCGAGGTTAGCTTACAATTTTCCGGCTACAATATTCTGGATAACAGTGGCTACCGTTTCTATCATTTAAATAAACAAAATTTTCAGGTTTCTCTGGCTTTTAAATATTAGTTTAGCAATCGATTTTAAACACACCGCCTAAATTATATCTTTAAAAATTTTATAACTTAATTCGGGCAGTGGGGTGTAATATATTTTTCTGTAATTGTGTGTTTATCGGAATGAGCAATTAAAAAATGATAAACACACATTTTTTAATTGATTTTAGCAGATTAATATTATAATTTTTTTGATATGAATAACGCGGGTGTAACTCAGTTGGTAGAGTATCAGCTTCCCAAGCTGAGGGTCGCGGGTTCGAGTCCCGTC
>CAZVKP010000438.1:0-3418 GCA_964627635.1 uncultured Calditrichaceae bacterium
ATGCTGCAGCATATCCCATCCGAAAATAGGTAAACGCTGCTTTGTACACCCAGCTCACCAGGATATGGGTTTTATCAGAGGGTTCGCCACCGTTACTTACCAGCCACACCACATTGAAATTGTTGAAGGTCCAGATAACGCCCAGGGTCACCGCCGGCGCCATAACCGGTTTCAGTAATGGTGCGGTAATATTCTTAAATTTATGCCAGGCGCTGGCACCATCAATATCTGCCGCTTCATACAATTCATCCGGAATACTTTGTAAACCACCCAACGCAATAATCATCATAAATGGGAATCCCAACCAGATGTTGGTAATCAGGCATGCACTGAATGCACCCCATTCTGTAGACAACCACGATATTTGAGTACCGAAAAATTGATTTAACAGCAAATTAACAGCCCCATATTCGGAATTAAACATCCCCCGCCAGGTAAGTGCCGTGATATACTGAGGCACTGCCCAGGGTAAAATAAGAAGTGTTCGATAAATCGAACGCCCCCTAATATCTTTATTCAGAATGGTTGCCAGCCATACACCAAGACCCACATGAAAAACCAAATTTATCCCGGTCCATAAGACTGTTTTGAAAAGATAATACCAGAAACTTTGTTCGGTGATAACGGAAATATAATTGTCAATCCCTTCCAGAGACCAATCCCTGAAATGGGTTAAATTCATATCCGAAAAGGAAACTACAACATTATAAAGAAATGGGTATACCACCACCATTGCCATCACCAGCATCGCCGGCGCGATGTAGATGTAGGGCAGTAAATTTCTTTTTTCGACGATTTGATTCATTCCTTTTCTCAAATTTTCTTTAAACTTGTACGATTCGAATCGGAGAAACGGTGAATCGGCGAAAGAGCAAACTTATGCAAGTAATAGACAGTTTTTTAATCCTTTATATTCTTTTTTCGAGGATTATTAATTAACCATTTATCGGGCTGTTCAATCATTAACACTATTTGTGAAAGTATGTGTTCATAAGTTTCTTCGAGTCGATGAGCAGTTTTAATATCTAAATATTTACAACGTTCTGAAAATTCAATCCAAACTTGAGTCTCACAAGCTTCTGTTTCTGCATCACTTAATTTTGCAATAAAAGCAGCCTGATATCTACGTTTTCTCCAGGCTTCGGCAATGTTCGTGCAGACAGAACGGGAGGAACGCCGAATTTGATCTACCAGTGAATATTTTTCTTCAATAGGAAAAGATTTGGTCAATTCAAATATTTCCATAGCTGCTTTAATTGCATTTTCATAAACCCTCAATTCCTTATAACTCTGAATTAATTTAGACATTCTATTTTTGCTCATATAGTTTTATCTATCATTAAACAATTTTAAAAAATTAACTTCACAGCAATATTCATATAATTTAATTATTTTGATTTTTTCCATTTAATAGATGCACAATTACTTATTATCACATTAAATCATATTGATCTATCTAAGCTTTTTCAATTCTTTTTATCACCATTTTGCATATCAATAAGCTCGCAGTCACTCTATCACCGTTTCTCCGACTCTCCGGTTCACCGATACATTTTTATAAAATTTTACATAGCAAGAAAATTCGTTTAATACCTCGTAACCATTATCGGTTTTCAGCGATCAACTTGTCTGCCAACTTTTGCATCTGCCTGGCAGCTTCTTTGGGAGTTACCTGATTTGTAAAAATGCCCTGATATGCTGGTCGCATGGCATCCCAAATCCAGCGCATCTCTGTCATTACCGGCATAGGACGTCCCACCCGCATTTGATCTAATGCCTGCCGGAATAAATCATTGTTCTGCAACTTTGAATTGTTTATCGCTTCTTTGCGCGAAGGGATAATGTTGAATTGGGTTGCGAAATCCAGTTCATTTTCCGTATTGGTTAAATATTTAACCAGTTCCTTCGCAACCAACATACGTTCCCCTTCCAGATTTACGTTGAAACAATATCCCATGGGGAAGACAGTCGGTGTTGGCCACAAACCGGTTTGGTCGATTTTGGGAATCCGCGATAATCCGATATCAATGCCGTTTTTAATATAAGTGCCCCAGGACCAGGGTCCATTAATAATCATTGCAACACGTCTGTCCAGAAAGAGCGCATTGGATGTCTCATAATCACTTTCTTTGGGAATTATTTCATGTTTATTTGCTAAATCATATATCAACTGAGCGGCATTTACGACTGCCGGGGTATTCAGGGTCGGATTTCCATTTTCATCGATAATCCAGCCACCGTAACCGCCGATAAACGGCACAACAAAAGCCGGTTCGGTGTAATTCCATGCCAAAGCATAAGTGTCCGGATCTCCGTCGCCATCGGTATCCTTAACCAATTCCCTGCCCATGTCAATTAATTCAGAAATGGTTTCCGGAGGATTGGGAACTAAATCTTTATTGTAAACCAGACAGAGGTGATTCCCAACGCGGTCCGCAATTTGGTAAAGATGTCCTTCAAATCTGGTATTGGCTTTTATTGGTTCCGTAATGAAGCTGTCCAGAAAAGCTTGTGTAAAGTGATTTTCCAAAGGTTTGATGACTTCCAGTTCCGATAACGGACCGATAAAATCGCTGGCACAGTGGATCATTGCCGGACCTTTCCCGGCTAAGGCGGAAATGATAAAATTTGTTCGAAGTTCTTCAGGGGCATAAAAGAGTTGGATAAATTCATAATTGGGATATTTTGTTGAAAAAACTTTCAATTTTTGCTGAAGCAGATCTCTCTCAACCGGACGTAATGAAGTCCAAATCACAAATTTTTCCTTGGTCAATTTCTGACAAGATAGACTAAATGTCATTAAAATAATTAACAATATGAGAGAACCGAATTGACCGAGTTTATTCATATTTTTATTTACAATCCCTGAAATTTTGAAAATAATTTGACATTTATTAATTGCATCAAAGTTTATGTCATTGCAATCTCTCAAGCCATGCAGTTATTACAAAAAATTTTAATTACCGTCACTCAAACGAATCTTTTCCAGATAATCTGAAATTTTTATGGTTTTTAAATTCGGATTTAAATGAAATGATTGAAATTTCAATTCATCCGACGGTTTTGGTATTTTGAGATCTTTTTTCTGCATTGGAACAGATTTGCCATTTAAGGCACAATTCATTTCATCCTGATCGGAAATTTTACAACGAACATTTTGTTTCGCTTCTAAAGTGATGGACGCTTCATAAACATCATCGTCGGAATTTAAAACTTCAATGTTCAAAGTAAGCGGTGCGATTAGTGACTCCCCAAAAAATTCGAGGGCAAGTCGTTCTCCACTTTTTCGGATTGCCGCTTCAATTCGTTCATCCTGACCAATATTTAAAATGAACTTAATGTTTGTCAATTTATCCGGCAAACGCGGTGCAATGCGCAACTCTCTTTCAAGCATATTGACTTTTAAACCCAAATAATC
>CAZVKP010000439.1:0-3412 GCA_964627635.1 uncultured Calditrichaceae bacterium
TACTCTTATATACCCTATAACCTTCAAAAGGGGAGGCTTCCTTATCCCCACGGAATTCATCCGTAAATGCTTCCGGATCCTCCTCCCCCGTTCTTGGATTCCAACGCAAATGAACCTGATGATTTGAAGCCTCAACTCTAAGCGGTGGGTTAGGCGGAGGACCTGGAGATCTATAGTCTTGATTTTTCAGTTGCAACATTCTATCATAATTCTGATACATTCCATCGAATCCTCTACCTAGTAATTGTGCCACAGTGAAATGTATGGTATCCCCAACTGATACATCAAAAGGACCACAGTCATATAAAAAATGTCCATATTTGTTGCCTTGAAGTGGATCGTGGTGAATACCTGCCCTCATATAGTCGTATCGTAAAGGATCATTAGAGGGAGGTTCTTGCACATTATATCCGTCTATATTGCCATCGTGCCATGTCCATTTTAGTGCCTCTTCAGTAGTATCAGGAAAAATTTTAAACGCAATGGGACCTAATGCATCATCTGCATCTCCAGGCAGATCCTCAATAATTGCCATATTTTTATCCCTATCATAACTACCGAATTCATCAGCATGCGAAAATTCAGGAGTCGTCGTCAAACCAATATGCATATTACCAAAATAACCAAAATATAAATCATGTAAATCATTTTTTTGGGGGATAATCCAATACTGATGAATTAAAAACTCTAAAGAGGTCCAGGCATAAGTAACCTGAATAATATCTATGTTCATTGGCTGGTGTTCCGGAACTGTTCTAACAGAATAATCATCATAATGGCAAACTAAGTCTTGATCAGAAACTGCCGAATAATTTGGCCAAAAAGGTATATCTTTAGTTTCACCTCGATTGACTACCCAGACAGAATCCCACGGTTCTGCAGTTGGAAACAATTCATGACGATTACTATGGTGACCGGTATCGTTATCATCATCCCGCCAAGGTCCGCCAGAGGATACCAATTTATCACCACCTGGTTGAACTTTAGCGCCAGTCCAAATCGCAAAAACTCCGTACTCCATCTTACTCCCGGATGGATATTCACAAGACATCTGATGAAAAGCACCGAATTGACCTGAATAATCTGTGAGTCCTTTTCCAAAATGCCCCATATTTGTAACGATTTGCCGTACAGGACCGGTATTACTCACATGCCAATCTAAATTTGTCTGTTGAGAAAAACTTGATTGAACAAAAAGGAAAAATAACAGAAAAAAAGGAAAAACTATCCGGTTCATTAATACTTCTCCATTTATGTTTAAAAACTCTCAAAATTTAATACAAAAAGACAAATTCACAAATACCTACTGAATAAAAGACCTAAATTGTTTATAATATTGAACTGAAAAATATCAGTATAAACAACATTCATGGAAAACAATTATTTAATCACCACAAACTTACCCTTCTGAATATCACCGGTTTTCACATCTTCTACTGTATAAAGATAAACACCGCTGGCAATGGCCTGTCCTACATGAGAGGTCAGGTTCCAGTCCTCAAATCCACGCTCCGGATCATTATGATCTATCGTCGTCACATATTTCCCGGATACCGTATAGATGGTTATTTTACAAGGATTCGGTAGATTGATAAATTGAATTCGTCGAAATTCCTCTGACCAAAATCCAGCGGTGCCTGTTTTTTCCCAGGCAGGTTTCATATCATAATACTTCACATCTCCTCGATAGGGATTGGGTACAACCGCCACCTCTCCCACCGTCTCCGGAGTAGCAGTCCCAGGTATTGCCAGTTGCGCATTGGAAGTTAAACTGGATTCCAGCTCGAATACACCTGTGGTGCTGTCCGGGCGTGCATAGGAGGTAACCGTATAGTAATATTCCAAATTGTTCAATAATCCCTTATCAATATATTCATACTGTAATCCCGTATTGTTTCCAAATTCATTATCCTCGCGGTCATATTCTGCCAATAATGTCCAGGGACCACCCTCACTCACGGTGCTTTTATAGACCCGGTATCCTTCAAACGGTTGGTTATCACCATCCCCACGGTTTTCATCCACATAAGTCTCCGGATTCACCCCTCCCGGTGGCACATTCCATTTTAATGTGATCTGGTGATTGGCGCTCTCTATACGCAGGGGAGGCACAGGTGGAGGAGTTGGCATTTTAAATCCTTTTGAGCGTAAGGTTATCAAGCGATCCAGGTTTTCATAGACACCGTCTTCTCCCTCGCCATATATTTGGGCCATGGTAATATGCAGGGTATCGCCTAATGGTACCTCAAATGGACCTACAGTATAAATAAAAGTTCCGCCACCACCTTGTAAGGGATCATGATTGATGCCTTGATTCATCCAGTAATATTTTCCGATATCCGTAGGCGGATGACTTCTTCCTCTTAGACCATCATACCAGGTCCATTTCAATGAATTTTCCGGTACATCGGGAATGAGTTTAAATCCGATAGGTCCTGAAACGCAATCATCATCACCGCCACCCGGTAAATCTTTTTCCAAACCAAAATTCCTTTCCTCGTCATACCAGCCAAATTCATCCAAACTTCCACCTTGATCCAGTTGCCCGGTTGTGGCACATCCGATTTGGGTTGTTCCCTTATACCCAAAATATACATCTGTTAAATCTTTTTTTTGGGGAATAATCCAATACTGATGAACCAAAAACTCCATGGCAATCCATGCATAGGTTACCTGAATGACCTCGATACCCATAGGGGTATGATTGGGTATTTTCCGTGCAGCCGAGTTAAAATCATCCATACGGCAAATATAATCCTGATCGGATACAGCTGTGTAATTTTGCCAAAATGGGAGATCCACTGTTTCTCCACGCTTAACCACCCAAACGGTATCCCAGGGTTGAGCACTAGGCCACAATTCATAATTAAGATCTTCTGCCGGATAATTTTCCATCCATTCCGGACCGGTAGTTGTAACCAAGGGGGTGCCATCTACCTTAGCACCGATCCATGGTGCCCAATCCCCATACCAGCAATTACTCCCGGTTGGATACTCACTCCAACCCGGGTGTTGGTGATCTCGAATATTGGAAAAATCGATATGACTTGTGAACGGGTAATGATATGCGCAAAATGTCCATCCCGATCCAAATGTAGCTAAATTAGTAACGGTTTGTCTTAAAGGACCAATGTCGATTAATTTACAATCCAGATTCGCTTCCTGTGAAAAAAGCAATTGACTTAAAATAAAAAAGAATGAAATTATTAGTAAATTTACTTTCATAATTGCCTCTTTAGATAGGATGTCTTAAGCAATATTAATTTTCATGAATACATAATCAATTTTATGCTAACACGCCACCTCAACGATATTTACGTTTCTATATCCAAAGCAAAAATAGTATTATAGCTTTACTTAATCACCACAAACTTACCCTTCTGAATATCACCGGTTTTCACATCTTCTACTG
>CAZVKP010000440.1:0-3407 GCA_964627635.1 uncultured Calditrichaceae bacterium
TCCAAACCGAATAAGATCTCTTTATCAGTCTTTCCGACGCCAGCAAATACAATCTCACTATTGGGAAATCCCGCCTCAAGTGCTCTTTCTACTTCATTTCCGCTCACGCAATCTGCGCCAAAACCATATTTCTTAATCAATTGGAGGAGACGATGATTGGCATTCGCTTTGAGGGCATAATGGACCTTATAATCATACTTTGAGGCAATTTGCTTTAATGATTTTAAATTTTGCTCTAAAATGTTTAGATCATAGTAATAAAAAGGTGTTGGAAATTCTTTAAATTTATTTATTGTCTGTGAATCAAACATTAGTACGCCTTAAGTCTTTAGAAATTCAATCGAGTAATAATAAATGATATCATCATAAATTGTTGTCATATTAAACTGTTTACTTCTGGCTATTTTCTTTTCATATTTCAAATTGTGACCCTACAAATGTCAGTTATTGCCTTGAGAAGGAGGAAATTAAGTTACCGATTTTATCCTGAACATCTCGTATCTCCGAAGCTGATTTTACAAACTGCTCCATAATCATGGAAAACGCAACAACTTCATGGTCCGCCGTAACAGTATATCCGGAAAGCGCACTGACACCACTGAGCGAACCGGTCTTCGCCCGCAGCCTTTCCGCAGCGCTGGTCTCCTCCATTCGGTTTTTTAATGTACCGTCACGTGCAGCGATAGGTAAAGAGGCTTTAAATTCCGCCTGAATATTGAAATCCTGGTGCATTGCCTTCAACAATTCAATGATTAAATCCGGAGTAATTAAGTTATAGCGTGAAACACCGGAGCCATCTGCCAGACGGTAACTTGTGCTGTCAACGCCCAAACTATCCAAAAACTGATAAATTATAGAAATTCCTTTTTCGGCGCTGCCTGGTGGAGCTTTGATCTCTGCCGCCAAAGTCTTTAAAATCAACTCCGCAGATAAATTATCACTGATCTTATTGGTATTAAACACCAACTGTGATAGCGGATGAGATTGATGATTTATTAAAATTTGAATGGTGTCCGGAAGTTCGCCCTCCTTCACATTACCGTTTACAGCAATATTCTGCTCTTTCAATTGCTCCTTTAATAATGTTCCGGTGTATAAAGCAGGTTTTAAGACATCGATCTCAAAATCTTCCTGTTTTTCACCCACATGCATTCCTCCTTCAACCACAATAGTGTTTTCAGGGAATTTCCATTTTCTTTCAACATCAAATTCTTTTAATTTGAGGGTATCGGTGGAGTCAACGGTAGCGCCCATGTTCTGAATTTTGACATAAGATGTGGGAGGTACCAGATGCACTTCAAGGCTGTCAGCTACATTTTTACCCGGTTCTACAAATACAGTAACAATATTATCGTTTACACTCAACGGGCTAATGGATGCGAAATACCAGGAGGACGCATCATCCCACATCCACCCTTCTCCCCAATGTAAATCGTCAAAATAGGTTGCATCGCACAACAAATCCCCGGTAATTTTGTTGATTCCCATCAACTTTAATTTTTGAACAAAATTTCTCAGATCTGCAGTTGTCAATTCAGGATCCCCAAATCCTTTTAAATAAAGATTTCCCTGAAGAAGACTGTCCGATAATGAAGCGGTGTCTGCAGCAAGTATTGTTTTAAAGGTAAAGCTTGGTCCTAAATAATGTAAAGCTGTGGCAGTTGTAAGCAACTTCATATTGGAAGCAGGATGGAACAATTTATCGCTGTTTCGTGAATACAAAACCTCCCCATTTTTTAGCGACACAATTTTTATCCCAACCTTTGATTGCTGAAGCACCGAATCCTTTAATACAAGCTCAATTTGTTTTTTCAAATTTTTAACGGTTTTTGGCGGCTGGGTCGGTTTGGTTACTACTTGATTCGTCGCACAAGTGAAGAATAGAAATGAAAAAATACCAATGATGCCATTAACTGATTTAAATTTTTTAGAAGTGATCATTTCCATAAATTTTGCTCACATAATTGTGAATTGACAGTTTCGACATAAGTAAAGAAAGCCAATTAATCTTTTACATCAAGGATAAATTTGAGAGACCTTTTCGTCTTTCTTCAATTGTTTAAAATATTTATTTGCTGCATTCATGACTTTTGGTGCCAAAATTATAGCAGAAATCATCGTTGGAATCGCCATAATTGCATACATTCCGTCGATAAGATTCACAACCGTACTCAGGGAAACGACTGAGGATAACACAATCAGCAGAACATAAAAGTAATTATAATAATGTTTTCGCTCAGCACCGATTAAAAATCCCAACGATTTTGTCCCATAATAAGAATAACTAAACATGGTGCTAAGACTGAAGGATAAAACGCAAAGTGTGAGAATAACAATTCCCCAACCGGAAAATTCTGCCTGAAACGCAGTGGCTGTAAGGGTAATACCATTGGCTTCCGATGATTGCCAGACACCACTCACCAGAATCATCAGCGCGGTGGTTGTGCAGACAATGATGGTATCGATGAAAGGTCCCAGCATGGCGACCAGTCCCTCTCGTATGGGTTCTTCTGTTTTTGCTGCCCCATGTGCCATCGCTTCCGTTCCAATTCCCGCCTCATTCGAAAAGGCACCACGCCGAATACCGGTTATTAATACGATCCAGAAAGTTCCTCCTACTACCGCTTCCGAAGAAAATGCCTGTTGAAAAATCAAAGCGATGAATCCCGGGATTTCTTCCAAATGTGTGATCAGTGTCCATAAAGCTGTGCCGAAATAAACCAAAACCATTGTGGGCACCAACCTGGAAGCAACCTGGCCAATGCGAGTAATTCCACCAAAAATCACCAGGGACACCAGACCAGCAAGCACAAAACCGGTGAGAGCGTTGGCTACGAAATAATTTTCTCCGGTCAACCCCATAGGAATGTAGATCATATCACGGAAAACCTGCACCAGTTGATTCGCCTGAAATGCCGGAAGACAACCCAACAAACCCGCCAGAGAAAATAAAACTGCCAGCGGTTTCCACTTTTTTCCCAATCCTTCCATAATAACATACATGGGACCTCCCTGCACCTGACCCAAACTATCCCTTCCACGATACATGACCGCCAGAGAGCAGGTAAAAAATTTGGTTGCCATACCAACTATGGCACTGATCCACATCCAAAAAATGGCACCCGGTCCACCCATGAAAATAGCAATTGCTACGCCGGAAATATTACCCATTCCCACCGTTCCGGCTAAAGCGCTGGATAGTGCTTGAAAATGGGTGATATCACCCGGATCATTTGGATTATCGTATTTACCTCTGAGAATATTCAGCGCATGGCGAAAATAACGGAAAGGAACTAATTTGGAATACAATAGAAAAAACAGTCCGCCGCCAATCAATAAGACTAAGAGCCAGGGCCCCCACGCATAGCGGGCAAATACAGTGAAGATATTTTCAACTGTTTTCATTC
>CAZVKP010000441.1:0-3397 GCA_964627635.1 uncultured Calditrichaceae bacterium
TCGAACATTTCAAATTTAGGTAAAGTTAGTGTCATTTTATGGCTTTCAATCGCCAATTTCTTTGCTAATTGAAAAACTTCCAGATCTCGATACCCTTTTTGCTTGTTCATATCATCTCCCAAAACTGTGTATGGTTGAGACCCAATTCCAATTAAGATAAAATTCGTATTTAGAACCTATTATCTCCGCCATCCGGCATCCGGTATCCCGCATCCGGTATCTGATATCCCGCATCCAACATCCAGCATCCGGTATCAGGCATCCGGTATTTGATATCCCGCATCCTCACATATACTCGGGCAATTCTCCCGTTTTTTTTATGTGTTGATATACTCTGTCGAGTTTTTCCCTTGGTTTAATCTTTGCCATTACCGCGCTTTCGTAAACCTGAAGCCACTGGTCTTTTAACTGATAAGCGAAGAGTAATCGCAGTAAAGTAAACAAAGCCATCTCTTTATGTTGCTCCAAATAATGTTCGTTGTAAAATTCAATCGCCTTGTCATATTCAAATAAGTGCAGATAGCACAAAACGCCTAATATGGTTAAGTTGTTGTTTTTGCATTCCAATAAATATTCATCTGAATGAAGAGAAGAAAAATTTCGTTTCTTGCGTTTTGGGGGATTTGCCAATTGCCTACGGGTATTTTCAATTTCCAGGCGGCATTGTTGAATGGTCATTTCTTTTAAGTCGGGTGTTTTTAGAAAACCAATTAACTGTTCCATCAAAATTTCGTTTAATATAAAATAATTGTTTTCATTATCAACCACAAGTTTAATAGAGTCACGGATAAAATCTTTTTTCTCCTTGTGCTGGTAATGTAGAGTCAAAACGCTTTTTAAAAATTCGCTTTTGGAAATTCTCAATGATGCAAATACATCGTCAGATGAAAACAAGATATACTTGCAAGCATAACACAGCATCTCGTAAATCTTCTGCATCAATTCGGCTGCTTTTGGCAGATTTTCCGGTACAGTGGCAGCCAGGTTTAATTCTTTATAGAACCGTTTTACAATAGACCGCCATTTAGATCGCTGGCTTTTGGGTACTATCCGGTTGGGTGCAAAATAATATTGGTTATATGCATCGGATAAGAATTCTTCTATCTCCATTTCCAACCAATCCATGTCCGGTATTTCTTCTTTTTTCTTCAACGATTTTTTCTTACCCAGGAATGCTTCGGGATTCTTCAAGAGCTCATCGATCAGTTGTTCTTCTTTTAATTTTTTGGGCATGGCTTTATAAAGCGCTACCACCATTTCGCGTAATTGTTTATCTGGATAATTTTCCAGCAGTGACCTGAGTTCAGCGACTTTCATAAATAGCCCCTTAAGTTAGTAAAAATTGTAGAATGCTGTCATATTTCCAGTAAGGGAAAATATGAATAATTTTATTGTTCTTTTCAATTTCCAATTCGTCATTTAATGAGATGAGCAGTCCTCGCTTCTGATTAAATTTATTCAAAAATTTTAATAATGGTTGATAATCTTTATTGTTGATACTTCTGCTCATTTTTATTTCCACAGGTAATGGTTTGTTTTCACTCAAGTGAACTATGTCTACTTCATCTTTTTGTAGAGAGCGATAAAAATATTGCTGCTTAACTGTATTAATCCAGAATTGTTCTATAATTTTTCCGAATTCCATTTTTTCAGATAAAGCATGGGTAAATGAGGTGTTTGCCAGGTAAACCCTTTTTAATTTTTTCTCACTGGTCAGGCGGTTAGCAGAGTAATTGTATAATTTTTGAATTAACAGTGTGTATTCCAGGTAATCTACATAATTGGAGAGGGTTCTCTGATCAATTTTGAGATCATTAGAAAGGTTTTTGTAATCCAGATACAGACCCGGATAGGAGGCAAAAATTTGCAGAAGGCGCAGCAAAAGGTTTGGTGTTGCAATAGCAAATACCTCCGGGATGTCTCTGAAAATGATTCTCTCTAAGACAGACTCTTTAAAATATTTAATCAGATACTGCTCATCAAAAGGGATGGCTTCAATAAAGCCGCCACATTTAATGTATGCAAGGAGTTGTCTTTCGATTTCGGTTTGGAATATGGCTTCCCGGCTAAAATCAACCTCAATTTCTTTAAATTTCAAGAATTCATAAAAGTCGAGCGGATTAATGGTGTATTCAAAGAAGCGACCGGCCAGACTTTCCCGGCTCCTTTGCCGCATGACTAAATTAGCGGAACCGGACAATACAAATTTCACACCCGGATTCAAATCATATTGTATCTTGATTTTATTTTGCCAATCGGGAAGTTTTTGGATCTCATCAAGAAAAATGAATGTCTGTTCGGTTTCGGATAATTGAGATTGAAGAATTTGAATCTGGTAAAATTTTAATAACTCTTCCAAATCAAAGCGGGCTTCATCAAAAGAGTAATATAGAATTTGGTAAGGCGGGACTTTTTCGATTCGGAGCAAATAATCGATAAGTTGAAACATCAAGGTTGTTTTGCCGACCCGTCGCACCCCGGAAATGATGGTCATTTGCCTTAATTCGAGTGATTCTTGCAGGGTTGTGAATATCTGTCGCGGTTTCCCAATCAGGTTGGGCGGAATGATTCCCGATTGCCACCAGGGATTAAATTGATTTAAAATTAATTGCATCTCAATGTTATTAATTTATTAATTCAATTACATTATAATGTTATTAATTTTTAGATGCAATTATTAACTCAAGTTTCGCAGTTAAATTTTGTCTTTCAGCATTTGTTCTACCAGGTAGATTTGCTGTTTAAAAACCCATTATAGGATTTGGTTGAACTAAAGTCAGTCGCTAATAAACCTTATTTTATCGCCAGGCAACCTTAGTAATCAGTGATTGATCTCCCTCTATTGACCTTATTACCTTATTTCTCCACGAAGTTTTCCGGTATGCCCAATAAGGTAATAAGCTTTAAGGATTTGGCGTTTTTTTTATTCTACTAAGGTTTAAACAAAAAAATAACAACTTACTTTACTGCGAAACTCGAATATTTTTAAGAAAAGAATTCTTTTTAACGTCGCAGCCGCTAAGATATTCTTTTAACTAAAAAATTACAATGTCATCATCCAATTCTTCGCTTCGTTTAAAGCCGGTGGGGGGATCGTAGTATTGGGGGACCATCAATAAAGTCAAATAATATTAATTCCGTTTTTGATGACAGTTTCCTCTTTTTCAGCTTTTTCATCAAAGCCGGCTATGTATTTCATTTTCCCATATTCTTTAATGACATATACACTTTTTAAAAATGGATTATCTACAATGGGGTATGGTAGCATTTGAATTAATTGGCCCCGATAAGGTTTGTGAACCAATGGATCTACAGGATAGGTACATACTTTATTCTTATCATTACCGATGACCTTGTATTCCTTTTGTAATTTAAGTTTAGACAAACTTCTGAAACT
>CAZVKP010000442.1:0-3391 GCA_964627635.1 uncultured Calditrichaceae bacterium
GCATGCCTACCCTTTTGGGATGTAGCGAGCGGATCAGTCGGTATAAACCGAATCCGATCAAAATCGCTGCAGCAGCAATTTTAACTGTGGTTGAATAGACGTTCGCTTCCAAATGCCATAAAATCCTAACGACAATAGCAATGGAAATCGCATGTCCCAGGGCAATGGGCGGAATGCGGAGTGCATCGCCTTTATGCGATGCACAAACTCTCAGTCGATTGGAACTGGGTATTACGAAATTTAGTCTATACTGCGTTTATCCCTCTAAGCGTCTTTTTATCTCTTGCCAATCTGGCAAAACGGTATGAAGTAATTGATAAAATTGCTTGTTGTGAGCGGCATATTTCAGATGGCAAAGCTCGTGTAAAATCACATAATCAATACAATAGGCGGGCCATTCAATCAACCGCGGGTTTAGCAACACTTTCCCGGAAGCGGTAAAACTCCCCCAGCGATTCTTCATACTGCGGATTTCAATAGGGGGACGTTCAATGCCATATTTTTCCACCAGACGCAAACAAATTTCAATACGCTGGTTAAATTTTTTCTCAGCGTGCTCACGATACCAGCGCTCAACCAGTTTTCGAACTCGCGAAACATTGTTTTTTTCTTTTGTATAAACGTACAGATACCTCCCTCTCAATCTGACGCATTCTCTACAGGGGAGCGTTATTTCCAAATTCTCATCTAACGGAATCACTTTGAGAAGATATTGTCGTCCCAGATAGCGGAAGGTTTCTCCACTGACATATTCTTTCTCATGGATTGAATTTTGGAAGGAAGCAAAATAGGCTTGCTGTTTGACGATCCACAGCGCTCGCTTTCGAATCCGCGTCAAAATCTCTTCCAGTCGTTTATCCTGTGGCACCTTAACCAGGACGGATTGATCCGGTAGAACTGCAATTTCCATCGTCTTGCGCTCAGCCCGAATCAGTTCAAAAGTTATGGAGCGGCTTCCGTATTGAATTTCCGGCACCAACTACTCCCGGCTTTTGGCGATTTTGATGGACTTATCCAGAATCAAATCAATTTCATCGAAGGAGAATTCGATGCCGATGTCTTCACTTAAGGACAGCAGGTAATCTTCGATTTCGTTGCGCATCTGTTTTTCGATGTCGAGATTCCGTTGCCAGTCAACGATCTTGAGATTTTCGATGATCTGTTGTATTTCCATGCCGGCATCTACAAGCCGGTCTTGAATGCCGGCTGAAATTTCTTTCTGCTTTGCTTCAAGGCGCTCCACAATAACGCCAAAATAGGCGCGCGCCTCCGGTTGATTGGATAAACGTTCGGGAATACCCTCAAACTTGTGGTCAATAAAACTGTCATAAATGCTGTTCACTTTTTTCAGATACTCAATCTCGGTCATTCGTTTGTGGCGGAATTCTGCAATGGCTTCCTCAATCATTTGCGAAAATTTTTTGTACAACGCCGGATCTTCATCCATTCGCTCGATCAGGGTTCGTTTTAATTGATGGGCAATCATATCCGCTTTGGAAGCTGCCGAACCAGCCGCCCGCTCCACCTCTTCCCGGAAAGCTTCTTTGTCAAAAATATTTACCTCCCGGGTAATTTGAATGACTTTGTCGGCAGAAATGTGGGTGTCCACCAGTTTCTTGATCCGGCTTTCGTAGTCTTTATAATCGACTACCTCGGCATACCTTTGTTGAACGGAGCGCCGTAAGTTCAAAAAGAATTTCGAGTCTTTGATATAGCTCTCAATTGTTTCTTCCGGCGTCCGCTGATGAAATTGATCGCTGGCCAGCGCAGTATGCAGCGTTTTGACATAAGCAGTTAGCTTTTCATAAAAGGTATGCCGAATATCCTCATCCGCCAGAAAACGTTCCAGGGCTTCTTTGTCCTGCTTGTTTTCAACGGTTTTAAACACATCCCACAGCTCTGAGTGGCGCTGCGGTAGTTTCTCCACTTCATCCATCACATTGATAAGCGCGCCTTGCAGATCCTCTTCCTCAAAATCGGCAAAAGCGCTGTAGGTGGTCAGGGCGCGATCCAAAGCCTCCAGAATGCCCCGGTAATCAATAATGTAGCCGAAATCTTTACCGGGAAACGGACGATTGACCCGGGCAATGGCTTGCAGCAATGTGTGGTCCTGCATCTTTTTGTGGATATAAAGAACCGTATTGCGAGGTGCATCGAAGCCGGTGAGCAGCTTGTCCACCACAATGAGCAACTCGATACCGTCCGCTGATTTAAAACTATCGATGATCTGTTTGTTATATTCCGTTTCGCTGCCGTATTTGGCCATCATCTTGTTCCAGAACTTCTGCACTTCATCCGTCACCTCCTCATAAATGTCTTCGTGACCCTCACGGGTATCAGGGGGTGAAATGAGCACTGCGGTTTTGATTTTGCCTTCCGTTTCGAAGAAATTATGAAACATGATGGCGGTGGTTTTCCGTGAAGAAGCCAACTGTGCTTTAAAGCCGGTATTTTGCCAGTTTTCAGTAAAATGTTTTTGGATGTCGTAGGCAATCTCTTCAATAACCTGCCGGGTATTGGCGACCTGATCCTCGGTGGCAAATTTTTTCTTTACATCACGGCGCTGGTAAGGGGTCAGCGGTTCCGCAACCCGGCTGAATCCACGATCCAACGGTTTCTGTTGCACGGTTTGCTGCACCATTCTGCCTTCATACAATAAGCGCACCACCGCTTTGTCGGCGACGGCCTGATCGATGGTATATTTGTCAATGATACCGCCGAATTTCCTGGCGGTGCTTTTCTCCGACTTCATTAATGGGGTGCCGGTAAAACCAAGGTAGCAGGCATTGGGCAGAATTTTCTTCATGCGGGCGTGCATAAAGCCGTGCTGACTTCTGTGGCTCTCGTCCACCAGCACGAAAATGTTTTGAGAGAGAATCGGTTTGACCGGTCTATTTTTGATGGTATCGAATTTATCGATGACCGTGGTGATGATTTCGGCGGAGTCGTCCCGCAGCAGCTTGATGAGATGCTTGCCGGTGCGCGCCTGCTGCGGCTCCTTACCACAATGATGGAAGGTCTTCCAGATTTGATGATCAAGATCGACCCGGTCGGTAACGATGACCACCCGCGGGTTCTCGATGGCTTTATCCAGTGCGATCGCCTTGGCTAATAGCACCATGGTCAGCGATTTGCCGCTGCCCTGGGTGTGCCAGATAACCCCACCCTTGCGTTTGCCCTCATGGGTAAAATCATGCACCCGTTGCACAATTTTCTTTACTGCAAAATACTGGTTGTAGCGGGCGATTTTCTTCTCGCCTGCTTCATAGACCACAAACTGATAGGCCATCTCCATTAAGCGGTCGCGGCGGCACAGGGCATAGATGATGTGATCTTGCCGGGTAGGCAGTCGATGTCCCCCTTCCAGTAACGGCGCCACCGCTTTGTCCAA
>CAZVKP010000443.1:0-3388 GCA_964627635.1 uncultured Calditrichaceae bacterium
GACTGGAGTTCAGACGTGTGCTCTTCCGATCTGTGTTATTAAAGCTGAAGAAATTGTGGTAGGAGAAGTGGGGGCAGACTTTGTTTTCGAATCCGACTATGCGTTGCGTTCCTTGGAAGAAGTTGAAGAATTTATTCAAAACAACAAGCATCTGCCGGATATTCCTCCCGCTGAAGAAATCCGGAATTCCGGCGCTAATCTTGGCGAGTTGCAAAATAAATTGCTCCAAAAAATTGAAGAGCTCACCCTTTATCTCATAGAACTGAAGAAGGCTGATGATCAACAGGCAGTCCGGATGAAAAAATTGAAAAAGGAAAATGAGGCGTTGAAAAAACGTATTCTTTCTTTGGAACATTCCCGATAATAGAAAGGACACCAAATGATCATAATTAATAAATGCAACCATGAATTGATAAAAAAGTACGTCGTCTTATTTCTGTCGGGAATCTTCATTTGTGTAACATTTTTTAATACAAGTGGGATATCGCAGATTTTATACAAAGACAGAGGGCATATTCCGTATAAATATCAAACTGATTGGAATGCTGCCGGTTTACTACCAAGCACACCGACTATTGCCAATAATTTCTTTGACATTACCCAGGAATCCGGAAGCAGTTGGGATGATAAAATGACTTCTGCTCTCAATAAAGCCAGAAACGCCAGCGGGACTTCCATTATATACCTGCCGGCATTACCGGGTAGAGCACATTATATTTTTAACAAACCGATTGTTTTGTCTGAGTCCGATAATGATGGTACAGTGTATGGAGATAACATCATTTTCCAGGGAGATGGAGCTAACAAAACCATTCTTGAGTTTGATATGCGTGCTGAAAATAACTGCTTTGATGTGAGAGGAGGCGGATATGTGTCACCAACTGTTAACCTGATTTCAGATTTTCCGAAAAGAGAGTATACTTTTTCCGTTGAAGATGCATCCGCTTTTAAAGCCGGTGACTGGCTTCATCTGGAACAACCGGAATTCAACTATAAACAAACTACCGCCTGGCGTGCATCTATTGGTCAGATCACCCAAATTGTAAATATATCCGGTGCAATCGTTACGGTACGAACTGAAGCGTCAAAAGATTATCTTACGGTCACCGGCAAATTACCGGATCAAAAAACAACTGTCAGAAAAATCCGTCCCATAAAGAATGTGGGTATCGAAAATCTAAAAATTATACGGTTGGGTGGTGCCCATTCTGTTAATCCCAGTTTAGGGAATAATGTATATTTCGAATTTGCTGTGAATTGCTGGATTAAAGGGGTGGAGATGGAAAGAACTGCGAAAAATCATATTCAGGTTAACCGATCTGCCCATATCGAGGTAAGCGGTTGTTTTATTCATCGGTCAATAAATTATGGCCTGGATGCCGGTCAGGGATATGGTATAGACTTAGTACACAGCACCAGCCATTGTTTAATTGAAAATAACACTTTTAGAAAATTGCGTCATGCCATGTCGGTTGAAGCCGGTGCGAATGGAAATGTATTTGCCTTTAACTATTCTCGTGAACAGTATTGGACCACTATCGGGGATTTTAAAAATCCCCTGCAAGGAGCGGATTTAGTAATACATGGCAGCTACGCTTTTTCAAATTTATTTGAACATAATATTGTGGAAAAGATTGAGGCGGATGTATCTTATTCTCAATTTCCATCGGGTTATCATGGTATTAACGGACCTTACAATGCTTTTGTTCGAAATGCTATTTTAAAGGGCAATCTCGATTCCAATATTGATATCGAAGAAATTACGCTTCGTAATGCTGCACATACCGGAATTCTGGGATGTTTTTCCAGTGATATAAATACTTCCGGTTCTACATCTATTTCTGTGGATTTGTTTGGTAAAGTTGTGGAGCAGGGTCAATCTTATGAAAAAGGGGAATCTCAATCTCATCCCAATAATATGTTCGAACTTTTTCCAATCATTTATAATTCAGACACCTGGCTGGCTGATATTTCCTACTATTACGCCGAAAAGCCGGATTTTTTTGATGATAAATTTAATTTTCCAGCCATTGGGCCAGGGGAACCTTTTACTCATAATTACCCTCCCATGGGGCACATACCGGCGAGTGACCGCTGGTACAACAGCAACTTGCGTTTTGTGCATACCACTCCAACCGGAATTTTAGCTGACTCGCTTGGTGAAGACATTACCGTAAGTGGTGATGTCTATATAACAAAAGACTTAACCATTCCAGTCGGAAGAACACTAACATTACAAGCTGGTGCAACAGTACAGTTTGCAGACAGCAGCCTTATTTACCTCGAAATCCGGGGAAATTTACTCATGGGAGATGGGGTAACTTTTGTTTTGCAGAAAAATCAGCAGGTGATATTCGCAGGTACAAATTTGCTGGATATTCCTGCCAACACCGTTTTTGAACTACCCCAAAGTGCTGAATTGGAAATGAATATCCCAATAGAAATGAATACCGTACAGTTTACTTTGGATGCGGGAGCAAGACTTGATTTTGCCGGTCATGGTTTAGTTGCCAATTCTGAGTTTTTGATCGATCCCAGTGCGACTGTTCGATTTAAGAATGGTTTTTCAGAATTCAGAATTCGCGATACACAAATCCGCCACTATCGGGGCGCTGATTCATTACTTGCAGATATGAATAAAATGCAGGATCCTGCTAAAGCACAGAAGTATTATCCGGCTGACGCTGATAGTGCAAGGCAGGAATTAGCCAATAATGCCTCAAATGAATTTCGGTTGTTTCAAAACTATCCGAATCCCTTTAATCCTACAACAACCATAAAATTTTCTCTTAAAAAGCAGGAATTTGTAACGCTGAAAATTTATAATTTACTGGGAGAAGAAGTAGCCAATTTGGTAGAAGAACCACTGACAGCAGGTGAATATTCATATAATTGGAATGCCCGAGAAGTTGCCAGCGGAATCTACCTGTATCGAATAGAGGCAGGGGATTTTGTGAAAACCGGAAAGATGATTTTATTGAGATGATATCCGGACCGCCAGGCATTTGGGATATTTGGAGTTAAATTTTATTACGAATTCAATTGCGGTTTTGGAACTCAAACAATCGACTCTTCTGCAAGCAATGTGCTAAACTGATGCTTTATGCCGGGCAACTTCATGAACCCCCCAGGTCTCATCCACCCACAAACCGATAATTTCAACATTTTTGAAATGTCTGATGAGAAATTGTAAGGCATTTTTAATGTGGTTAATTTGTTCCGATTTGGGAGCGGGATTTCCGGCGCAGTCGTGATGGCCAACGATGGCGATCCCCACAGAGTTGTGGTTTTCAATTGAGATTTTTACTCTATCTAAAACCGATTTAACAGGAGTGGTATTTTTCTGTTCCGATAGTATCAGATTGGGACATGCCTCGGTAATTGTATC
>CAZVKP010000444.1:0-3375 GCA_964627635.1 uncultured Calditrichaceae bacterium
TATGCGATTGCTTTCGCAGATACTATATCCGAAACTTCCGAGGTCGTATTTTAAACTATTGACGAAGGCACTTTACAGAACGCATACATATAAAAACTTGGTTTGTTCGCATATTGGCGATGTTCCGAATGCAGAGATTGTTTCCGAAATAGCGGATTTCATTTTGCGACACGAACGAATCGGTTGGGCTTTGTGTACCGGCAAACTTAAGGATCAATTGATTATATCGGTCCGTTCCACAAATCCCAATGCACGAGCAGGTAAGTTAGTAAAAAAAATGGTTAAAGATCCGAATACGGTGGGTGGTCATGATATGATCGCAGGAGGATATATTCCATTGGGTAAAAATAAAAAAGAGAAGGTTGAAAATTTGGAACAAAAGTTATCACAGGATTTTGCCCATATCCGCGGATATAATAATCCGGAATGGAAACCTTTGTTGGACTCTTCTGAAAAAGAAAAAGTAGAATAAATGAGGGTATTGTGTATGGAAAATAGAACTCATCGTACTTCCAAAACATCTGCAATTCCATCTTCCCGAAGATTTTCGATGGGTTTGGAGGAAATTTGCAGCGATGCCAGACAGGTGAATAATGCAACATTGCGTAGTGTTATTGAGCTTGCCATCGAAATTGCCAGGGAAGGTCGAGAGGGAAGAAAAGTTGGAACAATGTTTGTCGTAGGAGATGAAGCGGCTGTTTTAGATTCTTCGCGGAACTTGATATTAGATCCATTACAGGGACATCCTTCACAAAACAAACACATTGATGACATCAATGTGAGGGAAACCGTCAAAGAATTATCACAGATAGATGGGGCATTTGTGGTGTCGAATGATGGGATTGTCCTATCAGCTGCTCGGTACATTGAAGCTCATAGTAAAAAGATAAATCTTCCGTTAGGATTGGGAAGCCGACATGTAGCCGGAGCATCCATCACCCTTGAAACAAAGGCGGTCGCAGTGGTGGTGTCCGAAAGCTCTATTGTACGAATTTTTGATGATGGTAAAATAATTGCTGAAATTATTCCGGAATTGTGGATTATTCAAAGGCTAAATTCTGAAATTTACCAGGACCGTGGTGCCTATGTCTCTCATAAAAAAAGTTCGGACTCTTGATGGATTTTATCCGTATTCAAAATCCGATTGTGTTTACAATGGCTGTTAGTTGAAAAACAAAGTTTACCAAAATAAAAATCTTTTTTTCTTTTGGATGCCGCGGTCAGGACCATATGAGTGTAATATATAATCCCCAAAAAGTGAGGAAAAGACTTTGGGTTGTTTATCCTGGATTTTGACATAGCCTTCTTTAATTAATTGTTTTAAAACATATTCTTTAGATTCCGAAATTGAATGACCCGCTGCCAATAGAAGTAAAATTTCTCTTTTGTCCTCATCGCAAATGTCCCAAATCTGTTGAAAATGGACTTTTGCCTCATCAAAAAATTCATCTTTTATTTGCTCAATTTTATCTTTACTTAAAGTCGACTCGATTTTAGCATATTCAAAAATAGGTGCACAAGCCATTTGAATAAAAAAGGGATAAAAACCTGCGATATCAAAAATTAAAGAAACAAATGGTTGCATTGACACATTTAATCTTTTTGCAGGTTGAATGACCAGCGTTTCAGCTTCTGGTTGAGAAAATTGCGTTAAAGTAAGATTGGAAAAAATATTAAAAAAAGGTGAATCGGAAATTTCCCGGCTATGACAAAGGGTTTGCAAGTTACGTCCCGAAGAAACAACGTATGCGACATTAAAATTGTTGGCAATAGAGCGTGCATATGCATAAAATTCCGAATCAAAGTTTCTATTTTTGGTGATTACTTCGAATTCATCAAATATTAAGATTAATTTTAAATTCTCTTTATCCAAAGCATTCACGACATTTTTGAACCCACCATAATCCGGTTTTTCATTCAAAATTAAATTTCCACCAAATTCATCTTCCAAATTTTTAAAGATAATTTGAAAAAAGTCCTGAACACGAATATCCCGACTTTCCTGAAAATCCACAAAAACAAACAGGAATTCTTCGGGATTATTTAAGTAACTTTGACGATTTTTGGGGTGATAGAGGTAATTTAGTAAAGAGGATTTTCCAATTCTTCTTTCGCCCACAATAGAAATTGATTGAGGTCTGCTTGCACCTATGCGCGAATAGATTTTCATGACCTCACTTTTTCGCCCATAAAAATCATTAATATTTTGAATCTTTACACGATTCATGTATGGATTTTTTAATTGCCCGGAGACTAAAATTTCTGGTTCGGTTACCGGCACAGTTAATGTGTAAGGTTTTAAAATTTGAACGCCTTTCTTGGAGGGTGGAGGCTTTTCCCGAACTTGCGAAGAGGTTTCTTTTGGAGATTTATCATAATCTCCCTCAGGTGTTTCCAACACTTTCCATTGGAGCTGGTAATAGGGCATCTGTTGACTTTTTCCCTTAAAAAGCGTTTCCCCGGCAAATTTAAAGTGAAATGATTTGTCATCTTTTAATTGATTGAAAAAGGTGGAAGAAACTAAAATATCATCCGGTTGAGAGAATTGCTCTAACCGGGAAGCCACATTAACCACATCACCGAAAACATCACCGGCATCTATAACCGCTTTTCCAAAATGAAGCGCAATTCGTGTGGCAATTCTATCTTCCTCCAGCCGGTTGTTGTTGTCTTCGTGAAGAGACTGTTGCATCTCAATTGCGGCATGAGCACCATCTATTGCCTTATGGAATGATGCCAGTATTCCATCACCAATTGTTTTAATAATTTGGCCATTGTACTTTTGAATAATGGGAGACATCAGATTGAAATACCGTTGAATCATCGCGCGACCCTCAAGATTGCCACGGCGTTCAAAAAACGCAGTAGATCCCACCACATCACTAAACATGATGGTTACATTTTTGGTATATTCACTGGCAATAATTTGATCGATTTTTTGCCGTTCTTCCAACAGTTGTTCAATAGTTCTCGGTTTGGTTTCTTGTTCTAAATTTGATTTCGACATGCTTGCGGGACTCTTTTCCTGTTCTCTGAAGAGTTTTGCCGCAATTCGATTCAATTCCATTTTAAACTGCGCCATAGTCTGATGTCTTTTTTCCGGCTGTTTTTGCAATGCACGGTTTAAAAGCATCTGCAATTCCTCAGGTAGAGTATCATCAAATTCTTTCAGAGGTTTCGGTTCTTCGTGCACGATAGAATACATAATGGAGTATGGATGTTCTCCTTGAAAGCAAGGCATCCCGGTTAACATTTCATACAAAACACACCCTGTGGAAAATATATCGGAACGGGTGTCAATCGTTTTGTTTTGGACAAGCTCGGGTGACATGTAGAAAAGTGTACCGACTACTGCAGTGCTTCTGGTGAGGGATT
>CAZVKP010000445.1:0-3374 GCA_964627635.1 uncultured Calditrichaceae bacterium
AAAAGCATGATAAGTTGCCAAAATCTAACACGTTTCTTTCGAGACAAGTTACTAAGTAATTCACATTTGCATGACACCGCTTAAAGAGTCATCTCCCCGAAAAAAAATTCAGGGAGATGGTTTTTAGGGGGAGGGAGGAGTGAAGATTGAAAAAATATTTATCAATATTTACCACAAACAAATTCACTGCTAATTTTGAGAAGCCCTCAATATTTTGATGGACTGTTGAATGTTATTGGTTTTGGCAAAATTAAATATACGTAACTTTAGCACGTAAGAAATTTCGTGTCCTTTGGAAATAAGCATGGTCCCATATTTGGTTTTAATATCATCCGCCAAAATCATTCCCACCTGGATATCTTTGGGATCAATTTCTTCCACCACAAATCCATCATCTACTTTTATAATAACCGCTTCCAGGGCAGATAAAACATCGGGATCGTACCACTGAATGTTCTGCCGCATGGTCTCGACAGCTTGCTGCGGCGTGTGACCGGTGGACTCCAGTTCCGAATAATCCAGGGCAACTTTCAGTATCCTCGCAATTATGGGTATGTCATTTCCTTTTTTCAATTTTTGGGGCGGACCACCACCGTTAAAACGTTTATGTTGATAGGCAATGGACTCGGCAATTTTTTCCAATCTGGGAATGTTCTCCAATAATTTTTTCCCGGTTTCCGGATGTTTATAGAACTCCTTACTCTCTTCTTCAGTCAGACTCTGCCCGTTAAACTTCTTTTTAACCACTTCCTCAGCCACATTTATACAGCCAATTTGTGAAAGCATCGCAGCCACATCAATTTGCCAGGTACTTTCAAAGGAAAGTCGCGTGGCAATTTTTCTCGCATAACGCTGAACCTGAACAGAATGACTGAACACTTCCGGGTGAGTGGTGGAGAGTATATCCACCAATAACTTTACACTGCCTTTAAGTGTTTTTTCCAACAGTTCTTTCTCAGACTTAATCAACCGATATTGCTCGATAGCGGCGTTAATTGCTTTTATCAGTACATCTGCCGGGCAGGGTTTGGTGAGAAAACGGAAAATATGGCCTTGGTTCACAACATCAATGGCATCCTTCATCTCCGCCTGCCCGGTAAGTAAAATACGAATGCTATTCGGAGCTGCTTCCCGGACTTTGGAAAGGAATTGAATTCCATCCATTTCAGGCATCTTCAGATCGGATATAATAACCGCGAAAGTACCATTTTCCCGGATCATTTTAAGACCCTGGGTACCCCCCTCTGCCGTTTCCACCTGGTATCGCCTGCGAAAATTTCTTTTAAAACCTTGTAAGATGTTTGTGTCATCATCAACAAACAGAATTTTCTCTAACATAACTTATTCCTGTTCTTTTATATCCTGAAACTTGTGCTTCCAACGAGTTAATTTATCTTTTGCCCCAATTTCCTCTATAAATTTCTCATCAAGTTTGCTCTCAGCCGGTGCGACCTGCTCCACATCGTTTTCCGGAATAATGCCGTTCGCAATATGAACCGCCGCTAAAGTATCTATTTTTCTGCGGAAACTTTTACCAGGAAAATGATGAAATGCCAACGTTTCCACAATATTTTCCTGCAGCCCCCATAAACCCAGCAAATGGGCGCCAATTTCGGCATGAGTAACGCCCAGGAATTTCTGTTCAGCAAGCCGATGAGAAATCCCGTTTCCTTTGGCGTATTCCATAACTTCTTCATATTGATCCGGTAAGTTATCCGCAAGCACTAACTTACCTATATCATGCAGCATACCGGCTAACAAAGCATCTCCCATTTCTGCCTTATCTCTTCCTTCTTCCTGAAGAATTCGCTTTGCCAGCACACCAACCTGCATACTATGATTGAATAGTTCTTCCAGAGAAAGACCTTTAATCTTTTTCTCTTCATATTTTGCGAAGACTTGTGCCGAAAGTACCATTGCTTTTACAGTGTCAAGACCCAGAAAGTTAACTGCTTCCATTGGACTGTTCACATGTCTGGGCAATCCAAAATACGCAGAATTAACCAGTTTTAATATTTTTGCCGTCATCGACACATCCCGGGAGATAATTTCTCCCACCCGTCTGATGGATGTGTCCGGAGATTCCAGTTCCTCCATTAATTCCAGATATAACTTGGGTAAACTTGGCAAGGATTCAATTTGAGAGGTCAGTTTTTGCAGACGTTTATCCACTAAAATATTGCGTAAGGTAATAGCTTGTTTCAAAGTAGCTTTGAGCTTTTCCGGATCACACGGTTTTGAAAGATATTGATGGGTTGGACCCACACTTTTTAAAATCATTTTCTGATCGGCTTGCCCGGAAAGCACTACCCGCACTACGTTAGGATATTTCTCTTTTACTTTTTTTAACAGTTGGGCACCATCCATGCCGGGCATACGCATATCAGAAACAATGATATCAAACGGATGCTGTGCCATTTGATTGAGCGCCTGCTCTCCGTTTTCCACAAAAACCAAATTCCAGTCTTTGCGAAAACCATAGAGCATGCGTTTCAATCCATGCAGCACTTTAACTTCGTCATCAACAAATAATACACTGCCCTGCATACCATAAACTCCTTAGCAACAAAAATTATTTTAGCGGAAGCCGGATAATAAATTTAGTTCCTTTACCCTCTTCGGAATCAAATTTTAACACACCATCGTGTTTTTCAACCACAACGTTATGTGTAATGGCAAGTCCCTGCCCGGTACCTTTTCCAACTTCCTTAGTGGTAAAAAACGGATCGAATATTTTATTTTGAATGGATTGGGGGATTCCCGGACCGTTGTCCTGAATATTAACTTCCACCCAATTCTTGTCTTTGCGGGTGCTGATTAAAATCTTTCCTTTTTCAGCATCTCCCTCTTGCTGTTTTTCTCCGATAGCTTGTGCGCCATTCACAATCAGATTTAGAAATACCTGATTCAGCTCACCCGGAAGACAGGGAACCAGCGGCAAGTTAGTATCAAAATCGGTTTCGATATCCGCCACGTATTTCCATTCGTTCCTGGTTACCGTAATGGTATTTTCCAGCGCACGGTTTAAATCTGTCAAGATTTTTTCGTGTTTACCGGGATGGGAAAATTCCTTCATTGCCCGCACAATATTCGTGACCCTGTCCACCCCTTCTAATGATTGTTGGAGAGCACTTGGAATTTCTTCCAACAAAAACGGAAGATCGATTTCTTGAGTCAATGTTTCTATTTCATTAATCAATTCCGCATTATCCGGTTTTCCATTTCTATTTGTAGTTAACAAAGTTCCGTATTTTTCAAATAATTGATGCAGATCCCGGAAGGTTTCCTGCATAAAACGGTTATTATCTCCGATATATTGGACCGGTGTATTGATTTCGTGGGCAACACCGGCGACCAGTTGCCCGAGAGCGGCC
>CAZVKP010000446.1:0-3371 GCA_964627635.1 uncultured Calditrichaceae bacterium
TTGTATATCAAATTCAGTTAAACACAATTATTACCGGTAATTAACCAGGTGCCGTAAGCGGAATCAGTTTAAATCGGAAGGTTCGTATTCGTCTCCAACTCTATTCATGCTCGTTCATCCCTGAATACCAATTCAAATTTATGTTCTAATCCAATACCCTTTCGGCTTTTCTTATTCAATATGAAAAAAGATAAATCATCAAGAATACATTTTCAACAAAATTTTTTGCAAAAATCAAATTATTTTGTTGTTTAGGCGAGAATATCACAACTTCTTGAATTAAGTTTTTACGACAAAATAGCTGTCATATTCAACCAAGCTGAATAATATATTAAACAGTTCTACAATTGAAAAACCTCACTGTATTTCGGCGCATATTCCCGGGGATAGTATTCACCCTGGGCTTTGTTGATCACGTAGTCGCCATCATAATTTCCGGAAGCGATTTTATTAAGCTGATCGATGAAATAGTCAATTTCGGCTTCGGTGTTGTACATGCCAAAGCTGGCACGCACCGCCCCGGGCAGATTGGAACGGTCTCCGTCGAGAATTTCCTGCTCGATGCGTTGCGCTTCTTCCTCATCCATTCCCATCAGCATTTTGATGTAAGGATGGGCGCAAAAGCAACCGTTGCGTACACCGATGCCACCTTCGTAATTCAGGATAGCCGCAGTAAGCGCATGCGGTAAGTCTTTCACATTAAAAGAAATGACCCCCAATCGGTTCTCCACGATTTCCGGATCGCTGCTGCCGTAAATCTGCACTTCGGGTATCTGCTGCATTTTTTGAAGCATGTAGCGGGTCAATCGCTTTTCGTGTTCCGCCACACGATCCATGCCCAATTCCTGCAATGTTTGCAGCGTTTTCGCCATGGTAATGACCCCGGTGGTGTTGGGTGTGCCGGCTTCCTCTTTTTCCGGGGGATTTGACCAGTGGGCATAATCCAGTGAGACGATGTTTACGGTGCCGCCGCCCACATAATCGGGATCGCCCTGATTGAAAAATTCCTTGTCGCCGATCAGCACACCGGCGCCAAACGGGGCATACATTTTATGGGCAGAGAGCGCCAGAAAATCCACATGACCGGGATCATTCTGCGGCTTCATATCAATTGACCGGTGTGGGGCAAGCTGTGCGGCATCGATTAATATTCGGGAATCGTACTCATGCACGATCTCTGCCAGCCGGTTGATGTCGTTCACCCAGCCGGACACATTGGATGCACCGGTAACCGCGACCAGCGCTACCTTTCCGTGATACTGCTTTAATTTCCGAATCAGGTCATCCTCATCCGGTTTGCCGTCCGGAAGGACCCCAAAATGCACCACCTTGCTGTGCGCCCGCCAGGGCAAATCGTTGGAATGATGTTCCATGCTGCTCACCAGCACCACCTGATCCTCACCAAATGTCATTCGATGCGCCAGTTTGTTGATTCCTTCGGTAGCATTTTTCACGAAAATAATGGCGTGATTTTCCGGATTCACATTCACAAAATCCGCCACTATCTCCCGGCTGTGGTCATAGACGTCCGAGCACAACTGCGATTTAAATCCGTTGCCCCGATGGATGCTGCTATACCATTCCATGAATTCATTCAGTTTGTCCAACACCGGTTTTAAGGATGGGGTGCTGGCTGCATTATCGAAATTGATATACTGCCTGTGTTTTCCGTTCAACAAAGGCACTTCTTTATAGTAACCGACAATATTATCTTGAATATTTTCCAGTGTCATTTTTTCCTGTGTTTGATAATAAGGTACTGCCATAAATACTCCTGAATGTTTTATTTTTGTTTCCTTCATCAACCTGAATACTTTGTAGCCACCCACATAGTGGTCACCATGTGAAAAATCACCCGGCACCAAGTTGCACAAAATATTCTTGAATTATTTTGCCCTTCGGGGCATTCCAAAATAATAAAACTTTCCTCTTAATCTAAACCGGAATCAATTTACCCAACGGGGAAATATATAATAGCACAGGGCATGACTGCCAGCAAGGAAGGCAACGCCCTGTGTACTGGAAAAACCAACCATATCCAGATCGCCCTGTAGGGGCATAATAAAAACTCATTAGAGATATCATAAATTCAGTATAATAATCGGCAAAAGGGATCAAAAATTTAAATCGAATTTTCTTTCAATTCATAATCAATCAAAACAAAATCATCTTTCCTGCCAGCAAAATCAATATTGCTGCAAAGCTTATGAAGGTACTTTTCTCGGATTTCAATGCGCCACTATAATCAGGCGCCACCGGTTGAGCCGAAGCATATGCCGGGAATTGCGGAATGAATCGCGGCACCTGTTTTTTATAATCCAGATATGCCTGCCCGAACAAATTTTCCAGCTTTTCCTCTTCCAGTTTTACAATCAGATGGTATTGGATACCGAAAAATATCAATACAGCAAAGATGAGCCAGGGTAGCCAGACATTGGCAATAACTGCTGCGCCGCTGTACATTAAAATATTCCCAATATACAGGGGATTCCTCACATAACCAAACGGACCATTGGTTACCAGTTGTGGCGCTCCTACATTGCGGGTGCGGGTGGCACCGCCTGCGTAAGAGACCCCGGAAATGCGCACAATTTCACCAATCACCATTAATGAAATTCCCCACAAAAAAGAGGTGACAGACGGTTCTGCAAAAATGATAACGATGAGAATGACCGGAACCGGGGTAAAACCGCGGTATTTGAAAAAAAACTGTTTGATATCCAAACTAAATACTCCAGTGCTTCTTCACAGTCTCGGCATGTTGATAGATGTCTTCCTGAATCGCATTGGCGACTCTCAGCGCCCTTACGCCATCGGCGCCACTAACAGCCGGTTCTTTATCCTCCAAAATGGATAATATAAACCGCTCTAACTCTACCCTCAATGGATTGATATCCTTTTTTTCAAATCGGGTGTAACGAATTTCTTTCGGCTGATTGCCTCCCCCAATTTCACCCAGGGAAAACGCCAGGTCATCTCCCTGTATGCGTGCATCTTTTTCAGTAAGCTGATACACTTCGCTGGAACCTTCCAGAAAATCAACCGAGATGTAAGCATTTGGTTGAAAAAACCGCATCTTCCGCATTTTGCGTATGGAAATTCGGCTGGCAGTCACATTTGCCACACAGCCGTTTTCGAAATTAATCCGGCAATTGGCAATATCCTCGCTGGAAGATATAATGGATGCGCCACTGGCATCGATGGTTATTACCGGACTCTTCACGAAGCTCAGGATCAGATCGATGTCGTGAATCATCAAATCCAGCACCACTGCCACATCGGTGCCCCGCGGATTAAAGTTTGCCATGCGATGAGATTCAATGAACAGCGGATTGATTTCCATGTGCTCAATGGCTAATAATGCGGGATTA
>CAZVKP010000447.1:0-3366 GCA_964627635.1 uncultured Calditrichaceae bacterium
AGACAAAATATTGTATTTATCAACTTCAAAATGATAAAAGTCTTCGAAATTCTGTGGAACCTGTGGATTTGTCACTTGGGGGGATTGAATGCTTTCAATTCGCTTTCCGGGCTGGTTATTAAAAGTAAACAAATAATAGTTTGTATCATCGTAGAGATAATTTTGATACTCCCAGTTATTGGAATTAAAAGACCATCCACCTAACGCCCTTCCATAAAAAATTATTTTATCGTCCGTATCCATGAATCCATCTTGATTATTGTCCACAACTTGCACCGCAATTTCGTTCAAATCCTGGGGTCGGTCCTCTCTAACACTGTACGGTAATTGAAACCCGCCATGATTATAAAGATGCACTCCACTTAGTTGTATTGCATCAATATCAACACCCTTATCTTTAAGGAATGCGCCGGTCAATTGATAGGGTCCGGTTTCTTGGATGGGAAATCGATACCATTCACCAGTGCTAAAGTCATAATCTACCGATAATTTTCCAAATGATTTTCGGTCCGAAATTGCAAAACGATTGGCTTGTTCAAAATTTAGAATTTTATGGGATAAAATATCGGATTCTTTTTTATTGAATTTTTGCGCAATTGTGCTCCTTTTTCCGCTAAAGTTTACAATCACGCGAATCTTTTTTGTCATCTCCACCCGATGATCCATCGGAAAATAACGAATCGGATTTATTCTGAGTCGAACTACCGGAATATTCCTGAAATTATAAGGCTCGCTTATTTCCACAATTTTTTCAGGAAAAGGGAAAACTTGCCCATATACAGTCTCATCTTTGGGTGTTTGCTGCAATTTTCCCCGAATATAGAGTTGATTTAATGGCACTACATCTACCTGAGAATGGGTTTCTGATTCAATGATGCTCACTTTATGATTTAGTTTTGCACCTTGTGGTATGGCAAGACGTGTTTCGAAATGGGGAATAACCGGCTTCCCTACCAGTTGTTCTGTTAATCCATTTCTAAAATTATACAAAACATATTCTTCATTATCAATCTTTACAGTTTGTTTTGTGAGATCTTCAATCCGGAAATCTATAGTCACAGAAGATTCAGTTTGATTCACAATCTGAATCTCTGAGATGGCTAAGCATGGAATCAATAAAAAAAGGACGACATGGATATACTTCATATAATTAACTCCCATAGGGATTCTATTTATTTTAAAATTAACACCATAATGATAAACAGTTATTCATCTTTTTTTTCATATTTATTTCACTTATATATTCTAGAAATATAGTTGTGGTTTGAAGCAGGGTGCAAATGCAAAATTAAGTACTATTTGTATGAAGGTTAAGGTAAGATTATTGTTAAATGAAAAATTGCGTTAGCTCAATTAAAACAGATATTTAAGATTTAAACGACCGGTTTCAAAGTACTGCCGGTCTGTATTAATATCATTGTATACTTTTGGAGAATATGTCAAGTGTAAAACCAATTTTCCACCAACATTATAAAGCAGGGTTATTCGGGGACTGAATGAACGAAAGTTTCGCACCAATTGTTTTTCCGGAATAAACCGCCATTCTTTTCGCAGATACCAATTAATTCCGCTGGAAAATTGCAAACCCTTGATGCGCAAATATACCAGACTGATATCCACAAAATGGCTAAGCAATTCGCGACTCACTTGTTGGGCAAAAATATCTTTAAAAAACGTCCCGTTTTCCTCATTTTCTAATTGATAAGTCGTTGCCAGTTTTAAACCTTTACTTAAATGTAAGCTTAAAGAATCCGAATAAACCAGTTTCCTGTAGATGTAACTGCGAACCTGAGGTAGAATATCTTCAAAATCAAAAACGGTGTAATTTGCTAAAATTTTAATTCGGTTGCTGTGTTCCAGAACCCCCGGAATAGTTTGATGAAATGAAGGGGATAGTTGAAATATGCGATTCCAATTATTATTTGCACTGCGACTGGCATTGATATATATCTGATGATACAGGTATACATTAGCATTTATTCTCAATTTAAAGAAACGACTGAACCGATGGGCATAACTAAAATCGATGATAAACCGTAAATCATCCTCGTCAATTTGTTGAGTAGTGTCCGGTGATGAATATTCGTATTTGGTGTAAGAAAAATTAATTCTGGCTTCATCGGACGGAGTCATACGCCAGTTGAAAAACAAATTCAAAGCAGCCTGGAGTCCTTCAGAATCATTCCTGGTTTCCGAACCCAAAGTCGGTGTACGGGATGCCAGGTTAGTTACCTGACTATTCAAAAGAGATATCCCGCTTTGAATTTTATTACCCAAATATCTATAGTTAATCCGATTGGACACATCCAACTCATATCGGTGATTTAATAATGTCGGATTGCTTTGGCTTACATCACGATTTTTAAGCTGGGTTTCCACATTAATGACCGAAACATCAGAAAACTTATACAAAAGTCGATTATACAAAAAACGGGAGTTAATTTCTACATCCTCCAACTGTCTCACTTCACTTGTGTGGGTTTGGCGAGATAGAGGATAAGAATTTTGGGTGAATTGATATCCGATTTGAAAAGAATCACTGGCAAATTTGCTAAATGCTTTTTTGAAGGACATAAAATATTTGTGTTCCTGATTCTGCCTGCCGGGAAAAAAATAGTAGGAGGCAAATGCATCGGTATTATTAATATAACCGCCTAAATCGTAATTATTCACATTCAGATTCATTTCGGTGTACCAACCTTTATCTTGAAAACTGCCAATATCTTCGGTTGCCCATCCCACGGCCGGGGCAATATTAAGTTTTTGGGTTGGTTGATAACTCACCTCCTGCATCACTCGATGTTTGCTGAATTTGACAAATGCATTTTCATCGGAAAATACATGTGAGCGAATTTTAGTTGCTGTCGAGAAATCGGATGACAATCTCCGTTGCCAGTACGCATTAAAATTATTTTCGTCCTTCCATCGATTTCCCTGGATTGTCTGTTTAAAAAGATTGCTCGAAAAGTTATTCCTGATATAGAAATTATTATTGGTTCCCCTTCCTTGATCGAATTTCAGGTATCCTTGCCACATCCAACTAATATTATCTTTAGATAAGGTGAGTCGATATTCTCGCCCTTGTGAGAAAAGGCTCCCGGTGAGAATGAAGAAAATAAGCAGGATATTATGAATTGATTTTATGCCCATTCAACAAAATTCCTTGAACATGAAATTTTAAAATATCAATGCAATTTTGATAAAAATCAATGTTTAACTTTAAATTTTGGTGGAGAAATTTAGTACGGGTTAACAGGAGTGACTTCGTATTCTATAATTCAGTATAAACAAAAATCAACTTATTTTGACTCAATAATATATACATCTTCATCTTCTTTTTTCATATTGAATTTTTCGCGTGCCATC
>CAZVKP010000448.1:0-3349 GCA_964627635.1 uncultured Calditrichaceae bacterium
GATAAACATGAATTCCGCACCGATTGAGCTGCAATAAGTTTGCTGTAAATGTTTTACAATTTGATTCAGAGTTGTTTTGCCCAGACCAATTTCGGTTCCCGCTTGAAAATCGGTATCCAAATCCTGCTCGCTTAAACCGAAATTTTCCAAATCTAATGTTGGCCGGTATTGTCGCCGGGTTCTCACCGGATTGGTTTTGGTGAACAGGTGCCCGCGGGTCCGGTAACCGTGAATAAGATTCAGTACTTTAAATTCTTTAAGTACCTGTTCCGATGGTTCCTCTGGACGTCCATCGGTGGAGACGGCCATTTCATACCCTTCAAAAAATTTCCGCCAACCGGGTTCAACAGTTTCCGGATTTTCCTTAAAATCCTTATACAGGGATTCAATGTATTGCGGATGGGCGTGATGAATATAGGAAAATTTTTCCATCAGCTAATCTATTGTTTTATTTACAAAATACACAATTTTACCACTGTTATCTATGTAAAAATAACATATAAGTTCCCAATTACCAAATAGCAATGAAAGTTGGTGATAGAAGATGTAAAAATAACAACAGGGATATTTGGAAAAAGGAATAAGCTACTTTGTTCGTTTAAATGGTTGTCTGATCCTTATCAATATCTATAACAAAGCCAGTTCCATCTTATCACAGTAAATCCTATTCTTATTTAAAATAATCCCTGTCGTATAAATAATGCCATTAATGAGTAAAAATTGAAGACCAAGCTTCTTAAAATTGGCTTATTCAGGATCAACTTCAACTCACCCCTTATACGTCAGCACTCTGCCCCACAGGCTTTTGGTGCCCCAGATGCCACGGCGCAGGCATTCCAACTGCACTATCTGGCTGTGATCGACAAACAAGTTCACTTCCGGACCATAATTCTTGATATACCATGAAAACACTTCCGGGTCTGAGGCTTCGAACATCAACTTTTCCAGTCCAAGTTCATTGATAAACTTTGCCGGGATTTCAGTGCGCCACGGTTCAATATCTTCGGTAATGCCTTCTGACTCAATCATTATCATATAAGCACCCGCATCTATAAACTTTTTGGTTTGTTGAATTGCTCGTCCCGGATCCTGCACACCTTCCGCTTTCAATTCTTCTTCCCGGGTTGCACCGCCTGCACCAAACTGGATTCCGACTTCCGGTTTGGCTTTTAGACCGGCTTTCTGTACGTCGTCAATTAACCGGAGCCAATCATCAGTGGGAATGGTAATAAAACCGGTGGAAATTTCAATAATGTCAAATCCCACTTCTTTACACTCCTGAATATATTGTCGTACCGCTTCCTTTCCCTGAGTGAGCACGTATTCCATAAATCCACCGGTGGAAACCAGCACATCATATTCATGAGCCAAATCGTTGATTTCGCGGATGGCTTTAGTGGGCATCAGGGTAAATGACCCGCCGGCAAATTTCAGGGAGTCCACATATTCTCCCATGGTTTCCAGAATATCCTGTAAATAGCGTTTTCCCATGACCGAATAATAGGGGCCTCGGATTTCCGTAATCCCGCTTTTGCGCGGCTTATTATCACGTTCATTCATTTGTAAAAATTTAAATCCTCTTTGTTGCTCTTTTCTATCACTCATGGATTACTCCTCCTCTTTGTGTATTTGTGTTATGTAGAATCATCAAAATTTAAATTTACGAACGAGAATAGCGAATTTGTCTTAGCAAGTCCGTCAATTCACTCACTTTTTTATTTTCAATATTAGCCACGGTATCTATAATTTTCTCTCGCAATTGCTCATCGACATATGCTTCGCTTAAGCTGGTAAATTTTTCAATCAGGGTGTTCCAATTCATTGGTCGGGTAAAAAACCCCTCATAATCCTTCTTTTCAATTTCAAAATCTGTTCCGTCATTCAATTTAATTTTTATCCGGCAAGCCACTTCATCCGGAAATCGCCTGCTATATTCCTCAGACGGTGCAATGTTCACTTTCCGTAAAAGATGCTGCACATCGTCTCTCGCAATTCTGTCCATACGATATTGCGACGGCATCACGGTGTTATCCAAGAGTGCCACCGCCACAATATAGGGTAAACTATGATCAGCTTCTTCCTTAGTTTGAATACGGGTCTTCTCACCTTCCTCACCGCCACCGATAATATGATATGCCACATCGAAAATGTCGATATCGATTTTACGGATATCTGTTGGTTGAATGCCGTGTTGTTTCTTCAATTCCAATGCCCCTTCTGCAGCCGATTGAGAATGAATTTCCGCATTAAATTTTTTGATAATGGTTTTGGTGACTTTCTCCAAATTTTCTTTGGACCAATCAATTTCAAATTTGCCGGCAATGGCATCCATAAATCCCTTATTGCCCTCAAAGACTTCCGGCGGACCGGTGATGCCCCGCATTGCCAAAAAAGCCGAATGAGTGGCTCCCCAGGCGGTATTGGGATAAGCAAGACCTTTCCAGTGAGAAAGGCTGCCGGTGCGGGTTACCCGGAGCGCATTAAAAGCAGTTCCGCTGATTGCCAGTGCATTGGCAGTTCTATCCGCATTTAGCTTTAACGCTTTCGATACCCCGGCTGCCACCGCATATGCACCTTGAGTGGTATGATCGAACCCTTTGTGGCGAACCGGTGCCACATCGCTTAATCTGCATTGCACCTGGTAAGCAACCGCCAGTGCAGTGAGAAAATCTTTTCCGGTGACATCTGCATATTCGCAGGCAGCCAGCACCGGACCGACATTGTCGCTGGGATGACAGGTTTCTCCTTTTCCCAAATAACTGTCGTTAAAATCCAAATAACGCACCAGCGCACCATTGTAGAATGCCGCTCGATCAGGCGCTGTCTTTCCCTCGCCGATTAATGAACATCGTTCATTTCCGCCAAAATCTTTAAGCTGCTCCCGAATCATCCGAATTGGATCGCCTTCCAACGCACCAATCGCGCAACCAACAGCGTCTAATATTCTGCTTTTTAATTCCCGAATGGCAAATTTTGATAATTTTTCAAATGAAGATTGGACAACAAATTCAGCAAGCTGATTAACCAGTTTCATGGGCTTCCCTTTGAAAATTTATAAGATCAAAAAAATTAATACCGTAATTTTTATAATATTAAACAGGATTGAGGGAATGATGTTTCGAATTGGATAGTTTAAACCTGAAAATAAATACGTTCCAAATTAAGAATAATCTAAAGCTCCTCAGAGATATTAAGATTTATCCGTAAAATTGGTATTTCCGAATACTGAAATATGAAATTATATTATTAAATTGAATTTATTAAAATGATTATGCCCTTTACTCAGCAAAATGCACATTTATATAAATTAATGTCATTATTATTCAACGCCCCACGGAAGTGGTCACTA
>CAZVKP010000449.1:0-3327 GCA_964627635.1 uncultured Calditrichaceae bacterium
AGAGGGACGCGCATGCATCCGCTTGAGTCTCTAGCGATCCATCCTCATTAAAGGGTAACTCGTTGTGCTAATTAATTTAAAACCGTTTGCCATAGGCACCACTTCGTGGCGGGCTCCTTCCATTACCTCCTCCTCTCATCATTATCATCATAGAAAATCGGGAATTCTAATTGTCGTTAAAGGGAAAAAATAATTGACATCAGACACCCTTCAGTTAAAAGCGTTATTCGAACAAATATCTGTCTGGAAAATACCTTACAGGATATGCATCATAAACCATGTTTCTTTCTTTTAAGTTCAATAAGCGTCTCTGTACCGTAGTCAAGTCCAAATTATTGATAATATTAACCGATTTTTTATATTACCATGCTATATTCTTCACTACCAGTGGATTATATGGGATGCAAAGCAAATAACTCATTTGATTGGGTTGCAAAGTTAATCCCAGTGGATGGATCATCATAATAATAATCTTTCAAATTATTTTTAATTAAGTTCTATATAATTTTCCCATTGTTATTTTCTTATAAATTTTTAAATTATTCCCATCTTTATTTTTCAAAGCATTTACAAGATTTTTGTTTAACTGATATTTCTGTATTGTGGTAATTTCTATGAGATAATCTTCACAACAATATAATAATAAAGTATCTATCCGTTATGATATCTCGAATCTATTCGGCTGCTTTAATGGGAATTGATGCCTACATGGTGGAAGTGGAAGCCAATATCGAAGGCAAAACACTGCCGGGATTTGCCACAGTAGGTTTGCCCGATAACGCGGTGAAAGAAAGCCGGGAGCGGGTTCAATCCGCTATCCGTAACAGCGGATATGAATTCCCGGTCAAGAAAATTACCATCAATCTTGCTCCGGCGGATATCCGAAAAGAAGGGTCAAGCTACGATCTGCCCATCGCCATCGGCATTTTAGCAGCAAACGGTGTGGTATCAGAATCGCTGCTGGAAGACCACGTGATTTTGGGGGAGCTGGCACTGGATGGCAGTTTACGTCCCATCCGCGGGGCTCTCTCGGTTGCATGGGAAGTACGAAAACAGGGGATGAAGGCGCTGGCGCTCCCCAAAGAAAACGCCAAAGAAGCCGCCATGACCGAGGGATTGGATGTTTATCCCATTTCCAATTTGCAGGAAGCAATTGATTTTCTGAATAACACCAATGGCATTGAGCCATTACGGGTGGATTTGAAGGAAATTTTTGAAGTGAGCCGGCAGTATCATGTGGACTTTTCGGATGTACGGGGGCAGGAGCATGTGAAACGTTCTCTGGAAGTCGCCGCTGCCGATGGACATAATATTCTAATTTTCAATTATATTTAACTCAATAGTTGAAACCAAATTAAAATTGTTTACGTTAACATAATAAGTCCAAATAGACATTTAAGTTCAATCTAAAATTTGTCGATATATAAAAAAAAATATTATATATTTGAGAAAACGGTGCAAATAAAATGAAAGATTACGAAATTTATCCTAATTCACCTCTAAGTGAAGTCGTTTTTGAATTGAGATTTCCAGGAGAAATGGCTGTAGAATGTAGAAGAGATTCTTTTTTTGAAATTGTAAGGGAGAAATACCCCAAAATTTTAGTTCCCATTGTCAAATCAAATACTGCAATGGCACTTGAACCTTATAGGTTCGCAAATAAAGATGAATCTGCTGGAATTTTAATATCATTAAATAGATTTGGATTTTACCAAAATAATTACACTGGCTATAAAAAATTTAAAGAGGAAATTATTTGGACCATAGACAAATTTAAATCAGTTTTTAATATTCAAAATTTAAGTAGAGTTGGTTTAAGATATATAAATTACATCCCTATAATTAGAGAAAATGGAGCACTCCCTTTCGACAAATTCTTAAATATTAATCTTCATGGAACAGAAAAATTAAAATATGACCTTGAGAACATTGGTTATGTAAATACTTATAGACTTGGAAGAGCAAAATTAAACTTTAAGCTTGAATCTGTAAAATCGCTTCAACAAAATGAAGAGGCACTTGTTTTAGATTATGATTATTTTAAAGAAGGGAATTTATCTTTAAAAAACTACATGAAATACTTTGATGAGGGACAAAAATTCATTTATCAATTATTTGAATCATTAATTACAGAACAATATAGAAAATATTTGCGAGGTGAGACTATATGACATCGGTAAGTTTAGCTTATGAAAAAGAAAAACATTTTGAAACAAGAAGCGAGTCTGTATCCCCAAATATAACTGGATCTACAAATCCCTGGCAACTACTACAGGTAACAAAGACCTATATCCAAGAGTTTATTACTGGTCAGGAAATCGTATATGAGGGGCGCAAATGGAAAACAAGTGAAATTGAAAGAAAATTTCCGATGTGGCGTGTTTACTATAATAATAAGAAATTTAAATTCTTAAAGCCTTTACAGGTTACTGCATATAAGGTTAACAACTTGTATTATATGGAAAATGAAAAATTAAATGTTTTTAGTTATGGATATAACTTTGATGAGGCCCTAAAAGATTTTGAATCACATATTTCACATTTTGTCGAATACTATAAAAATATATCAGATGATAAACTTACAGCAAAGGCATTGGAATATAAAAGACTCTTTGAGGAATTTGTACAAGAGGAAACTTAATGCAATATGATAGAAGGGATATTGAATCTGCTCTTGTGAGTAAAGGATTTGTAAAGGAAAATAAACATCATAAATATTTTTATCATGAATATAAAGGAAAAAGAACCGGTGTTTATACATACACATCACATGGTGCATCGTATAAGTCTTATAATAAGACTTTGTTGAGTTTTATAAAAAAACAACTCAAATTAGATACTAACCAACAATTATCAAGATTAATAGAATGTCCTATGACACAGGAAGAGTATAATGATTTCTTAATAGAAAACGGATATATTGATCCGGAAGATTAGATGAAGTTAAATTAATAAAATTTAACGTAAATTATTATTTATCATATTAATTTGATTTTTGATTATTTTGAAATTTATGAACCATCTTTTTATTAATTTCCTTGTTTCTTTTTAGTCTCTGCTTTCTTTCTTCTTCATCTGCATAATCCACATCAACAACAACCTCTCCATCGGGATCTAAACTTAGGTAATATTCCAAACCAACCTCATGCTCAAAAGCAGTCTCTACCTCACCAGGAAATTCAGGAGTTAATTGACGCCACCAACCAATGTTAAAATTGATGAACTATAATAAATTTCTATTGTTATCATTTTTCCCATTGTAATCTCCCCAAAAATTTTTAAATTATTCCCATCTTTATTTTTCAAAGCATTTACAAGATTTTTGTT
>CAZVKP010000450.1:0-3316 GCA_964627635.1 uncultured Calditrichaceae bacterium
ATGCAGATGTTCGGAATTTGTGTAAATCTCATATAATTTACAGGAATTGTTGTTTCTGATTTCGGAAATATATTTCTCTATTCTCATCCGGTTTTATTTCTGAGATTAATATTTATCGCCCAAATGTGCTGAATATGAAATGGATGTACCTGTCTGCAGTGGAACAGGCAGGCAGGTTTTTATATTCGATTTTCATATTTAAAAATAAGCTAATAAGGTTTACGGATTTGGTTGATTCTAATGCTATTAAGGTATAAATGATCAAAATAAGGTTTCTTAAAGCACCTCTTCTAAGGGGGGTGGAATAAAGTAATATTTGCAACTTGTACTTAATTGGCATCGCTAATGATGAGGTTCAATCAAACGACTGGTAAAATTTATTATATTCCATCCCCTAAATTGCCCCCCGTTTGTGTACGATTGTCGGAATGATTTTACACAAAAATATTCGGTCGCCAGATTAGTTTTTCTCAAAGTATAGCACAGTGGATTAATTGATTTCCGCTAACCTCATTGCTATGGTCAATTCTTCCAGTGTCAACGCTCCCGCGTTGACACCAGATCAGAAAACTCGCCGCAACGCTCTGCGTTGTGGCGTTTAACCCATCAATCAATGAATATCAACACAAAAACAACACCACGAAATACAAGGCGGGATTACGAGGCGCCTTTTACCGGCAAAACGCTTAGCTGGTAAACGCCTTCAATAAGGTTTTCAAGATTTTCAATCTCGGTATCTTTGATGAGGTTGGTGGATAAACGCTCCAGAATTAATCCTCTGCGGGAAACTAACACATATGCAAAGGGATCAAGCTTTTTAACAGCTTTTTCAATTTTGTTTAAATCTAATTTTTTGAATAGAGATTTATCAGTTACTTCTACCACATATTTTTTGTTTAAAATAGGATGAGTAAACCTTTTTTTATTATCATCATTGTTACGGGGTTGCAACCAGTCACTATACATCACTGTGAAATTCGCATTTGCAGGTGCTTGCAAAAAAACGGAAATATAAAATTGTCTCGGCCGATTCTTGGTTTTCTTTTCTGCAGAAATGGAAATTGACAATTTGGAACCGTTGTATTCACAAGAAAACCTGGGTCGGACTGCGAATCCTCCGCGAAGAACTCTGCCACCGTAATTATCCACCAAATCCAGAAAATTCCGGTGTACCGCATCATACTGAACTTTACGAATCCAAATAAGCAACAGAAAAAACAATACGATTGCTGCTAATCCAATAATAACATAAATCATCTTACATTTGCCATTTTTAAGTTTCTCTTATCCGATATATATGGGTAAGGGTGAAAAACAGAGAATGAATATCGTTAAACTTAACCAGCCAATAATTTGGCGCTCCTTATTCAAATCGACATGATCCTGCCTGGTTGGGGGATGCCTGAATCCAATTAAGAAAAATATCAGGATAACCCATAACACCCAAACAAATGATGAGAATTCTACGATAAGTACAAAATTGAGCACCAGTAACAAAACAAAGGCAGAAATCCCTGCAACCCTCGACTTCCTGCCCACAAGTGAGTAAAGTATATGTCCGCCGTCCAATTGACCAATGGGAATCAGGTTTATAGCCGTTACTAAAAATCCAATCCATCCCGCAAAAATGAACGGAAAATGATAGATTTCATTCATCGGTAAGCGGCCGCCAGCCAGCACATCATTAAAGAAAGCAAAAAGAAGCGATTTTCCCAATACCAGATTAATCGCCTGCCCTTCTATGTTCCAGGGATGTATTTGCTCCACATAAGCCACAATCCCTGCAATGTCCGGTAAATTCATATACCCCAAAGCGAGAAAGAAAAGACTCATCACAAAACCGGCTAAAGGTCCGGCAGCACCCACATCCAAAAGGGCTGTCCGGCTGGGAATCGGCGACTTAATTTTTATGAACGCTCCCAAAGTGCCGAAATGAAATCCGGGAATAGGAAGCGGAATATAAAAGGGAAGGGTTACATTCATTTTATGATAACGTGCGGCAAGATAGTGTCCCATTTCATGAGTGGTAAGAATTGTGAGCACCGCCAGTGAATATTGCCAGCCATACAAAATCCGAGATAAATCTGAGAAGATATCTTCACCAATCATTATGGAACCTGCCATCATGGTAGTTGCTACAGTTAACAGAAACAATAATATGTGAAGCCAATATTTCGGTTTTGTGGCAGAGCTGGCTTGCGGAAGAACATGCACCAACAATTCCCCATTGCGTTTTTGAATCTGAGGAAAATAACCGCTGGTCATCAATCTGGCAATTATTTGACTTATTTCATCGTCCGAAATGGCAGATTCATCGGTGCGAAACACCATGCGACCGCTCAATCTGGAAATCGATTCATTTTGGAATTTTGGCCCTAAAATATCTACTACCTGTTGGGGCACATTTTTACTCATAACAGACTAACCTTAAATTAGCAGATGCGTATAATACGAAAAAATACGAGGAGTCTCAATACGAAAGTTGATTTGACGGGGCAGGATTATTTTTCAAAAGTTGAACTCCCTCCCCCTCAGATGATCAGAAATATGCCAAAATACCATAATTAAATTTTACTACCGAAAATCACTCGCCATGCTTTTCAGCCTCCCCCCGCATGGGAACAAACCTCACCGGTAATTTACGGTGCTTTTCAAACCCTTCTTCAGTTTTTTCAATCACATATAATTCCTGGAAATAGTCGCCAACCGGGATAATCATTCGGCCTCCATTCGCCAACTGATCCACTAATGGCTGCGGAATATGGTCCGGCGCTGCAGTGACGATGATTGCATCAAACGGTGCCTTTTCCGGCCACCCCTTGTAACCATCACCAATTTTGAAATAGACGTTGTCATACCCCAACTTATCAAGGTCTTTTTGTGCCCGTTTTGATAGCTCAGGAATAATCTCGATTGTAAAGACAGAATCAGCAATTTCCGCTAAAATTGCCGCCTGATATCCACTGCCGGTACCAATTTCTAAAACTTTTTCATCACCATCAAGTTCGAGCTGCTCAGTCATATAGGCCACAATGTAAGGCTGCGAGATGGTTTGTCCGGATCCAATGGGGAGGGGATCATCTGTATAAGCTTTCTCTTTAAGATTTTCGGGCACAAAATGATGCCTTTCAACTTTTGTTAAGGCATCTAAAACACGCTCATCGTTTATGCCTCGTGCTTTAATTTGGTTTTTTACCATTTCTTTTCGCATAGCTTCATAATTTTCTGTTTTGTTTTCGTTATTCTTATCGCGAGCATCAATACAACCGGATACGGCAAAAACGGCTAATAAAATAAAGAAAAAGAATCTCATAAA
>CAZVKP010000451.1:0-3314 GCA_964627635.1 uncultured Calditrichaceae bacterium
ATACTTCCTGCGGATCCGTTTCTGAACCAAAATTATAGGTTATATCCAAATTTGCATTTTCAATACCCAAGCCGCCATACAGTGTGAGAAGACTTAATGATTTGCTGGCTTGTAAACCGAATGCAGTTGCACTGGCTTCCACAATATCCCCCACTTCAAAGCTTTGTCGGTAAAAACTGGCTGCCAAATCAATTGGGAAAAGAACAAAATATTGGCTGATACTGTGGCGAATTCCAAATCCAAATAGTTGCACTTTGCCAATATTATCACCCAATTCCATATCAATATAACGTAATGTCCCTTGAGTCCCTAAAAATGATCCGACCGTTACTTGCGGAACTGCTAATGGTAAACGCTTTACATCCATTCCTCCGGGAAAATTAAATTTAGTTCCTCCGGTACCTTCAACGGAAGGACCTTCGCTTGGACCAAAAACAGTGGGTGATTCAACGGTTTGTTGCGGAGAGAATGGCTCCTCAGTTGTTGCCATAAATGTCCGTTGATCATCGGCGACCAATGCCACCATGGATTCCACGCCAATATACACATTCAAACCAAGCTTGCTAATTTTAGCGGAATGATATAATCCACTATTTAAATTAGCACCAAATGCATCTGCCAAAGGTTGTAAATAATTTTGCCCGTTTTGAGAAGTGTATTTAGAAACATAATCTTCGATCTCCTGTGCCTGCACTGGGAATGCAATGATGATAATACTTAAAAGAAAGACGGTAAATAAACATTTCATATTTTATCCCCCTTCGGTATGGTGATATATTTTGCCACCTAACTAAGCAATACAGAGTGGTAAATTTACAATTAGGATTGAGATATTATTTGTGCGCTTGAGCACATTGAGATGATATTTTTGATCTTTTAAATTTCAATAAGAATGATCTATGTACTGGGTATCAGGCTAAGGAAATACCTCACCAAAAAATTGAAAGTTTAATTGGGCGCATTGATTGGGTAGTTTTTCGAAGAGGTGTGGAGAGCTGATAATCTAATAAACATTAAGGAACCGGGCAGATGCCCAAACTAATTTGCCACAGAAATGCACATATGATGCCACCCGAAACAAGAATCACAGATATTTTTCTTAAATTGAAATTTTTCATATTGGTAATTTTGATTTTTACTCTTTTAAACGATTCTTTTTTTTACCCGGCAATTATCTATTCCTTAGATTCTTTCTCGTCAGATTTCGGCTTGAATTGAAGCGCTGCCGAATTCAGGCAGTAACGTAGTCCGGTGGGCTCCGGTCCATCCTCAAAAACGTGGCCGAGATGAGAGTCGCATCGGCTGCACAATACTTCAGTTCTTTTCATGAACAGACTGTTATCCGGTTCAGTTTCGACGTTTTCTTCTGCAATCGGTTTCCAAAAACTGGGCCAGCCGGTACCGGATTCAAATTTTGTCTCCGAACTGAACAGGTCCGTTCCGCAGGCAACGCATTGATAAATGCCTTTTTGGTGATTATCCCAGTATTGCCCTGAAAAAGCTCTTTCCGTTCCCTTTTTCCGGGTTATCCTGAATTGTTCAGGTGTCAGCTTTTTTTTCCATTCCTCTTCACTTTTCTTGACTTTATCTACCATGATATACCCCTTTTTATCTGTAGAATAAACTTTTATTTTTGTATCCTTCTCGGCTTCACTAATTTTGTTCGTAGATTGCGCTTGATTCCCACAGTTTGCTTGAAAACTGACAAACAGAAAAACCATTATTGTTAGAATAAACTTCATCGTTTTATCCCCCATTCAATTTGTTTGTTTAAACAAACTTCCTGATTGAGCCTACAGTTCCTTGTTTTGGGGAGATTTTTAAAATGTTATAAAAATGTGATATTTAGTATACAAAATTTTGATTCTTGCCGACAGTTCAACCACCCGCTTTTTTAACAGTATACTCTTTAGTGGTTAAAAAATTCATGATAGTGTTCCTGTGATCACCCTGTATAATAATTTCATTCTCTTTAACAGAACCGCCTGAGCCACATTTACGCTTCAATTCTGATGAGATTTCTTTCAGTTCATCCAAAGTAACCGGAATTCCCGAAATGATGGTAACCGGTTTACCCTTACGACCTTTGACTTCCCGGCGAATACGAACAACTCCATCACTCGGTATTTGAGATTTATCGTTATCACAGGTGCATCGATCTACCGGATTACCGCAGGAGGGGCACGTTTTCCCACCTTCGGTGGAATAAACAATTTGACTTTTGTTTTTAGACATGATTCAAATTTCCTTATCCTTTTTGATATTCAAAAAGTAAACAAATTCACTGAAAATTCAAAATAATTTAGAGTAACGAATATGAAATAGACTTGATAACTTAATATTGATTCGGGTAAGATAGTAAGCTGCAGATTTTAAAGATTATTAATTGCAACAGAGTCCGATTGACCTTCATTCAATTGTTGAATAACAATTTCCTTAGTTGGCAATAATAACTTATCACCCACTCTTACCATATTCAAATCTGCAGTCTTTTTGAACAGTTTATTATTCTCCACAATCCATTCCAGCATCTGATTGTATTCTTTTGTGCCAAAAGTAAATAATTGACTAGCCAGTGAGCCTATCCAGTAGTTTTTTCCTCTACCGATAACGATGGTAAATGGTTCTTCATTATTGTGCAGGTGCTCGACGATTTCTTGATATTTGCTAAGAGGTGTGTTTTTATCCTTCACTTTTTTATCCGGTTTAGAAACAAGTTTTGGTTTTTCTTTGGATGTTTGAACTTGAGAAAAATAATTCTGGCTGCGATTTTCCCGTTTCTTCTGAAGTCGTTTCACCTTTTGCTGCATTAACTGATATAAAGAATCTTTTCTGGTCATTTTTGCTGTGCGAGGTGTATTCATGGATTCTGTATTCACAGGTGTCGGCGTTTGCTGATTGAGCGTATCAATTTTTGTCAATCGTCCGGATTCTCCCACAAAGGCAAATTGAAGTGCTTCTTTGTCTCTGATGCTCACCTTATTAGATTTCTCTTCCTTAGGTGTGCTTTTAGGTGGAGGTGTTTTTTGGGCAGTAAACCAGGAGCATGAAAAATTCCAAAATATACCAAATACAAAAATGGTTGCGGTCAAAATTTTAATTTTAGGCATTAATAATTGCATGAGATCAACGAATTCATTTATTTCTTTTGCAGCTCGAATATTTGTTCAACCCATTTTAATGCGTTCACATAAATTTCCGGTAGTTTCGATTCATCAAACTGCAGTTGATTGGCTTGTTTTGAGATTTCATTCCAATATCCATTTTCATAATTTATTGTCAGATTGTAGGCAGGCAAAAATAAGCTTTCCTCT
>CAZVKP010000452.1:0-3308 GCA_964627635.1 uncultured Calditrichaceae bacterium
CAATGGATTGCTGCAAACATAAATCATTTTAAAGTTGTGTCTCCTAAAGGCGTATCATTAGATGTAAATGTGAAAGAGACCGGATGTGTGCTGCACCGGCGGTTATTCGATTACGATTTGGCGCTTAAGGCGGTAAGAGCAGGGGCAACTTTAATAACCAATTCAGAAGTTTATCAGGTTATAAAGCCAAATGGCAGTATAAAGGGTGTCCGGACAATGATTGATGAAAAAGAACATGAAATTCACGGGCATTTAGTTATCGCAGCAGATGGAGTGGAGAGCCGGGTGGCTCGATGGGCGGGAATCGATTCTTCAGTAACAGCCAAAGATATGGAAACCTGTGCACAATTTACGCTTGCCGATATCGAAATTGATCCCCACACCTGTGAATTCTATTTTTCGCGGGAATTTGCGCCGGGCGGCTATGCCTGGGTGTTCCCGAAAGGCGAGGGGACTGCCAATGTGGGTTTGGGTGTGGCAGGCAATTTTGCCAGAAAAATATCTCCGGAGGAATATTTGGATATTTTCCTGAAGAAATATTTTCCTGCTGCTTCCATTATTTCAAAGACGATTGGCGGTGTGCCGGTTGCCAGGACACTCAAAGAGCTGGTGATTGACAATTTTATGGTTGTGGGAGATGCTGCTCATCAGGTGAATCCCATCTCCGGCGGGGGGATTACTGCCGGTATGATTGCCGGCAAGATAGCGGGAGAAATCGCCTGTGAAGCACTAAATAACGGGGGCGCCACTCGAAAAAATTTGTTGCCTTATGCACGACAATGGCATAGACGTATCGGAAAAAGTCACCGTCGCTATTACCATTTAAAAGAAGCATTGACAAAATTCCAGGATTCAACTTTTGATACCATCGCTGATGAATATTCTAAATTAGATCAGGATCACCGGAATTTATTTAACTTATTTAAAATCGCTTTCAAAAATCATCCCACATTTTTGTTGGATGTCGTTAAATTGTTTTATTGATTATTCTTTTTCAACTAATCCAATCCGTTCTTATTGTCACTTTGAACAACCATTTCTTTGCAATTCGCATTGCATGTGCGTCAACATCCAAACTATAGATATTTGTGAAAAATAGGAATTCTCAATTCAAATGCAGGTAATTTAATCTACATTTTTTGCTTGTACTGCTAATCTTTTACGAATGTAAGTCGATAATAAATATGATGTAATTAAATGCCGGTTTTTGAATTTGGTATTGTTCGATTTTTGTATCTGCTTTTTTTAAGAATCCTTTTGAATTGAAACAGCAAGTTTATATATGATTTCCCAAATAACCCAAATTACTGGCTTTCTTGCAGTGCTGTTATGGATTGATTTTTTGTTGGTCTATATTATCCGCAGAGCTAAATTGCCCGACTTTTTTGCTCATATTTTCACGGGTATATTTTTTGGATTGATACTATCGATAGTAGAAGAAGTTGTCCCATTCCTCATTTATTATCAATTTTTTCATTTTGACGGTATTTTTGAATTTTTAATATTGGCGGGCGTCTTTTTTTTCTTTTTAGAATTTGGCTACCGAACACCAGTTAAATCTTATAAAATCAACTTATTGTCGGATTACCGGGAGTTCATTGCTTACTCAATTCCCATTTTAATATTATTTGCAGCAACCTTCTTTTTAATTGATACAGTTGCCATCAGTTTATATCATATCATGCTGATTCCAATTATTTTTCTTGCGCCGGATTTGGGTGGGATCCTGACCGGTCAGCGAGATGATTTATCAACTGTAAGGAAAAAATATCAGGATTATATTCAATTCTCACTTGGACAGGAAATAATTAGTTTAATTCTATTTTTTATTTTCTCAATTTCAATAAATATCAAGTTAAGTTATTTAGATACCATTGACTTGCTTATTATTTTTTTGGGACTGTTCCTTTTTGGCTGGGTTATGAAATCCCCAGGAAAAAAAGTTCAGAAAGAAAAAAAAGTGCAAATGCCCTACTTTTTGTTAATTATTGGAATATCGGTTATTCCGCTTTTTTTGATTCTGCAACTTAATTTATCGTTCGTATTCGGGGGATTTGTGACTGGTATTATGCTGCAGAAGCTGATGAGAAGATTGAAAAACCAGAATAATTCTATTCCATTTTCGGTGTTACGCTTTTTTCTGATTTTTCCCCTCATTGGGTTGGGACTTTTAATAGTCAGAGAACCAGATTGGATGCAAATTTTACTTCAAGGGTTAATTATACTTTTCATCTTAATCATCGCGGGATTTTTACTTGGTCTTATCTGGTTAATGCAACAACGCAGCTTTATGCTGCCCTCCATGCTTTCACTATTTCGCGGCGAATTTACATTTCTACTTTTGCTCTGGGGCTATATGCACCAGTTGATTTCGGTGGAGCTAATAATATCTGCATTCTGTTTAACATTTTTGCTTCATCTACTTGCCAGATTTGGTTTGTTCAGAAAATTAATTTCTTTCTAACGGACGAAGATTATCGGATATAATTCTCGCAGATTATCTTACCAGAAATAATATTACGGTAAAATTTGATATCCCCTTATCTCAAATGATGAAGAATAAAAGAATTTTTGGCGACGCCTGAATATCTGTTTATATTTTAGCCAAATTTAACACAATATCTTGTGAAATATGCTTTAGGGGCAGCAATGAATTTTTTTGAGAAATTTAAAAAAGGATTAACGAAAACCAGAGAACAGGTTTTCGATCAGATTCAGGTAGCCATTTCATCTGCGAAAAAAATTGATGATGACCTTTTGGAAGAAATCGAGGACATTCTTTTATCCGGAGATGTTGGTTGGGAAACCGCTGAAGAAATTATTGAGCATCTCAAAATTGCAGCACGAAAGCAAAAGTTCGAGAACACCGAGCAACTTTATGATATTTTTAAAAACGAAATTGCCAAAATGTTTGTATCAGACGAAAAGGAATCAGTGGTGGTATCGGAAAAACCGGAAGTTATATTGGTTGTGGGCGTGAATGGAACCGGCAAAACCACCTCTATTGCTAAATTGGGACATCGTCTCAAAAATGAAGGGAAAGACGTAACATTAGTCGCAGCCGATACATTTCGCGCGGCAGCCATTGAACAGCTTCAAATTTGGGCAAATCGTGTAAATCTTGATATGATCAAACATCATAGTGGTGCGGATCCGGGTGCAGTCGTTTTTGATGCAATGAAATCCGCTCAGGCTCGAGGAAAAGATGTCGTTATAATAGATACTGCCGGTAGATTGCATACCAAAGTAAATTTAATGGAAGAACTGAAAAAGATACAAGATGTTAGTTCTGCAATCAAACAAACGGA
>CAZVKP010000453.1:0-3307 GCA_964627635.1 uncultured Calditrichaceae bacterium
GGAGAATAATCACCGACGCCCCCATCACAAAAGTAAGCATTATGGCAAATGTCAGTAGCACAATTTGTAGAGAAATTCCCACCCCTGCAAGTGCCGCGGCTGAAAGATGTCCAATAAATATTGCTTCAATGAGCCAAGTAATTGTTTGGGAGGAGAGGTCTATGACTGCAGGGAAAGAGGTTTTGAGAATTTGTTTTAATGGCGACTTTTCCAATGACATTCAAATCCCGTAAAGTTGATTTCCATTCAAGCGCGCCTCATTTTTCTGTTGCGGTACAATTAATCCTTAAATTTGTTTATTATAAACGACATATTGAATAAAGTACGGGAGAATATTCCTGACAGGTATATTCTCCTGGCGATAATCACTATTTATAATATTCGTAGTAATCCGCACCAAGGTGGGTGATTTGCGTCTCACCTTTCATGAAACGAAGTGTATTTTTTAACTTCATTAATTGAATGAACAGATCGTGTTCGGGGTAAAGTCCGGGCAAATACATGGGACTCTTGAAGTAAAAGGATAGCCATTCCTGAATACCGGAGAATTGTGCGCGTGAGGCAAGGTCCAGAAAAAGGGAAAGGTCCAAAACAATCGGTGCAGCAAGAATACTGTCCCGGCACAGGAAATCTACCTTGATTTGCATGGGATAACCCAGCCAACCAAAAATATCAATATTATCCCATCCTTCTTTATTATCACCACGGGGTGGATAATAATTAATCCTGACTTTGTGGTAAAAATCTTTGTATAGTTCCGGATAGACATCCGGCTGAAGAATATATTCCAGTACAGATAGTTTACTTTCCTCTTTAGTTTTAAACGAACCGGGATCATCCAGTACTTCACCATCCCGGTTGCCCAAAATATTGGTGGAAAACCATCCTTCCAGCCCGATCAACCGAGCTTTTAATCCCGGTGCCAGGATCGTTTTCATCAGCGTTTGTCCGGTTTTAAAATCTTTGCCGCAAATTGGAGTCTTTGTTTCTTCAGCCAATTGGTGCATGGCAGGAAAATCGACCGAAAGATTGGGAGCACCATTTGCATAAGGAATACCCAATTTGAGAGCCGCATAGGCATAAATCATACTGGGTGCAATATCTGAGTGATTATCTTTCAGTCCTTTCTCAAAAGCTTCTAAGCTTTGGTGGACATCCCTTTCTTTTATGAAAATTTCCGTACTACCACACCAAACCATCACCATACGGTCGAGATTATGATCTTCTTTAAACTTGTTCATATCATCCATCAACATTTGAGCATAATCCCATTTGGTTTTTGCAGATTTGATGTAGTTACCATCTAATTTTTTAACATAATCACGATGGAAAACCCCTTTCATGGGTTTAATGGCTTCCAGCTCCGGGCGAATTTTATCCAACAGTGTTTTTTCTAACACACCGGCGGTTAAAGCAGATTGATATACATCATCTTCAAATATGTCCCATCCGCCAAAAACAATATCATTTAATTCCGTGAGCGGAATAAAATCTTTGATTAAGGGGACGCGGTCTTCGTTTCGTTTTCCCAATCGAATGGTGCCCATCTGCGTAAGTGAACCAAATGGTTTTGCAATGTCTTTTAATATTGCAATTACACCGGCAATAAAAGTAGTAGAAACCGCTCCCATTCCCGGTGTAAGAATACCCAGTTTCCCTTTTGGCTGAGTAATGTCCACCTTTGGTAAATCTTGCATAAAGTTCTCCTCCATATTTAGGTCGTTTATTCTGTTTCGAATCTTTTTAATTCATAATGCTACTCAGAAGATTTCACTATCCTTATACTAAAAATGTGTTTTTTATACGCCTGAATCGTCTTTTTGAAGTTCTGCTTTTTTCTCATCCTTTTCCAAACGCCATACATGGTACATGCGCTGGATTGCAGTGAAGTTTGCCAGAATAGCGATCATCCAAACGACCAGTTCCAGAAGATATACATGAAGGAGTGAACTAAGTCCTACATATACAATTCGTTCCGGTCTTTGCATGATCCCGACTTTACATTCAAAGCCCAAGCCTTCCGCCCGTGCACGAACATAGCTGACCATCATGGAACCACCTAACGCTAAAAATACCATAATGCTGGTAAAAGGGTGCGCTTTTTGAACAAAATATATGGCAACACCGAGAAACATAAAAACTTCCGAAAACCGATCCAGACTGGAATCGAAAAGGGCACCGAATTTAGTAGAGCGTCCGGTTTTCCGGGCAACTTTTCCATCTATGATATCACACAAACCACCTAACAGTATAAATAAACCGCCCAAACGGATATCATGTTTAGCATAAAATATAGCGCCAACCAGTGAGGTAAAAAGACCGAGAATTGTAAAGTGATTGGGGTGAACATTAAAATGAACAATCCCTTCAATGAATGGATCCAAAATGTTTATAAACCATTTTTGGATTGATTGAGGCAATACGGTAAAACTTTTTTTCTCCATTGGTCAGTTTTCATCCTTCTGATTTAAATTGTGTTGATACTTGGTTCCGCTAATAAGCAGCACAATTTCACCTTTCAGTGTTAGCGAATCAATTTCTGTTAATAAATTTTGAGCAAAGCCCCGTATAAACTCTTCAAACTTTTTGGTTAGCTCACGAGCGAGCACAATATAACGATTTCCGAAAAATTTTACAATATCTTCTATAGTTTTTTGGATCCGTTGATTTGATTCGTAAATAATGATAGTTCCTGGTTCTTCAGCCAATTTTTTTAAACGCGTTTGGCGTCCTTTCTTACGGGGAAGAAAACCCTCAAAAACAAAACGATCTGTGGGTAAGCCGGAAGCGACCAATGCTGCTAAAATAGCTGAAGCGCCTGGAATGGGAATGATAGATAAATTGTTTTGAATGACTGCCACTGCCAATTTATGACCCGGATCTGAGATAAGGGGAGTTCCGGCTTCGGAAATAAGTGCCACATCATAACCTGATTTGAGTTGTTCAACTACTTGAGGAATTCGCTTCATTTCGTTGTAAGAATAATAACTGAGAACCTTTTGCTGAATTTCAAAATGTTTTAGCAAACGGGAAGAAGTACGGGTATCTTCTGCAAGTATAAGCTTAACTTCCTTTAAAATTCGAAGTGCTCTGAAGGTAATGTCCTCCAGATTGCCAATGGGTGTGCTGACGAGGAAAAGCTTACCGGGTTCGATATTATGCTTCGTAATCGTCCTTTCTTAAATTAGTTCACCATAGATAACAATTAAAACTCACGAAATTACATCATAAAAACACAAGTTAGAATATGGGTTCACATCTCGGATTCAACATTAGATTTCTGAGTAGATTTGGTCCCCAGTAACCA